>CALVFA010000050.1 GCA_944326725.1 uncultured Elusimicrobiales bacterium
CATTTTTTTGGCTGCCCCCACTTTAGAGTTTAAAATATCTTAAAATAACTTGAAAAAGTACAAATAGATTTATACTTCCAAAGACAAAAAATAACCCGCCTCATCTCTGAAGCGGGTTATAAAGTAACACGGAGAGGGAGAGATTCGAACTCTCGATACGGTTTCCCGTATGCAGTCTTTCCAGGACTGTGCCTTAAACCGCTCGGCCACCTCTCCAAAAAGGGTTGTCTATCGGTAAGTATATATAGATTATATCAAATTCAAATCCATTTGAAAAATACTGCATTTATAACCGGCTCTCCCCTAGAGCGCCCAGCCATTGGGCCAAAGAATCCAGCCCCTTTATCTGTTGTATTTTTTGCCCGTTACGATAAAGCGTAAAAATCCGCTTGCCGGCCCGGATATCCGTCAAATCATTCTGCACCACCCAATCCGCCTGCACCCGGGAAGCGGCCTCTTGGGCCGCCGGCTGGGAAAGCCCGTTGGTCAGTTTAAAACCCACTACTACCGGGCGGCGGCGCGCATAGCAGGCAATGCGGTCAATAATTTTATGCGTTGGCTTTAACAGCAAACGGACAGAAAGGCCAGACGGTATTTTAGGCAGCTGGTCCGGGGCGAAATTTTGCCCGTTTATCTGCACGCTCTCTACGGCAAAATCCCCCACCGCGGCCGCTTGTACCACCAGGTCAAAATCTTCACAGGCCAATATCTTTTTTAACGTCTGATCCAAACTGTAAAAATCAGTAAACAGCCGCTCCTCTGCTTCAGGGGCCGCTTCCGCCCGCGCGGCACGCAGCAGCGTCACTTGGTGGCCCATCTGCTGCAAATTGCGCGCCAAGACGGCCCCTGTGTGTCCGGTGCTAAAATTAGTCAAAAAACGCACGCCGTCCACCGGCTCAGCGGTGCCGCCGGAGGTAATTAGTATTTTCACTCCGCCAGCTCCTTAATGGCCCGCAGCACTTCCGGCGCTTCCGGCATACGGCCCGGGCCGTCATCGCCGCAGGCCAAATGCCCCGTTTGCGGCTGCAGCACCTGCACCCCCCAAGAACGCAGCTTTTCTATGGAAGCCTGCGTAGCCGGGTGCAAAAACATATGCGTGTTCATGGCCGGCACCACCAAAAACGGCTTGGCAAAATCATGCGCCAAAAACAAGGTGCTTACGCAGTCGTCTGCCACACCGGCGGCCATTTTATTAATTACATCAGCCGAAGCCGGGCACAAAACGGTAATATCAGCCCATTTAGACAGCGAAATATGTTCCGTTCCGCTTTGGCGCGGGGCAAACATATCGGCATAGACCGGCCTGCCCGTCAGCCCCTGCAAAGTGGCCGGACCAATAAATTGCAGTGCCCGCGGGGTAAGAGCCGTCTGCACCTGGCAGCCTTCTTTGACCAAGCCAGAAATCACGCTGCACGCTTTAAAGCACGCCACAGACGCACTAAGCATAAATAGAACATTTTTAGCGGGCATAGGTACTTCCTTTAGCGCTTTTTACGGGCTCTTTTTTCTTATGCAGGGTTTGGTTATATTGCCACAAAGCTTTTATGCCGCGCAGCACCAAATCCGGCTCATACAAATCAAATACGCCTGCCTCTTCAAACATACGCGCAAAACCACCTGTAGCTACTATGCGGAATGGCTCCCCGGCAAATACTTCCCGTTTGAAGCGGTATATAAATTCTTTAATTTCTCCCAGCTGCCCATAATAAAGGCCGGACTGCATTTGTGTTTCTGTGCTTAAGCCCGCCGCTTTTTCCGGGCGGATAATTTCCACCTTAGGCAGCAAAGCGGTATGCTGGCACAAAGCCTTGAGCCCCGTTCCCAGCCCCGGCGTAATGGCGCCGCCCTTATATTCTTTATTTTTAGACAAGGCGTCATAGGTGTTGGCGGTGCCCAAATCAATAACTAACAAATTTTGCTCCGGGAACAACTGTTGGGCCGCCGCCACATCCGCCAAGCGGTCTGCGCCCAGTTTCTGCCCGTAGGCCGTATTAATTTTAAGCCCGGTTTTAATGCCGGGGCGCACAAAGAAAGCTTCTTTGCCAAAATAGCGCGCGCAAGCCACCGCCGCCGTACGTGATACGTCCGGCACTACGGAAGAAACCGCCACATCTTGTATATCGGAAAGGGAAAAACCATTTTCGCGCAAAATCAAACGCAAAAACAGCCCCAGCTCATCAGAAGTAAAAATATCTTTGGAAGTTTTACGGAAACGGAGCAACAGTTCATCTTGGTCAAACAGACCGGCAAAAATTTGCGTATTGCCTATGTCTAAGGTAAGCAGCATACTTCTCCTTGGGTCTTGGCTCGCCCAAAGGCGCAGCCTGACAACACATCATTAGATTTTACAGCAAAGTAGCCTCCGCATCGGGTAGGCTCTGTTTTATTATTATAATAATTTACAGGCCGCCTTCTGGGACTTTGTTTGAGAGAGAAAAACGGTTTTTGCTAAAATTTATATGTTGTAAGGCTTTCTGCCGGCAACACTATTCTTATCATCATGGAGTAAATATGTTTAAACCAGCACTCTTCTGCGCGGCGCTGGTGTTTTTGGTTTTGCCAGCTTACGCACAACTACAAGAAGAACTTTATGTACACGGTGTTTTACCCACTGAAAACGTAACTTCGTTGGAGTTAAGTCCCCGCTTTAAGGCCAAAGACGACAGCCACAACCAAACCATGGCCACGCTGGAAATAAAACCGACCTTTAAATTAAACAAACACTGGAAGTTCGGAGCGGAAATTCCACTTTCGCGCTACAGCGAAAGGGGCATCTCTCACAAAGGCCTAGGCGATATTATGACTTCTTTTATTTATACCCAATATTCCCCCGACAAAATATTTTCCTACGGTCTCGGGGCGGAAATTGTTTGGCCGACGGCCAGCCACAACACCCTGGGCGACGGCAAAGTGGTGGCTGAGCCGGAAGTGTTTTTAGTGTGGCAGTTGGCTCCGTGGTTCTTTGTAGAAACGGAATACCGTCATATTTTTTCCGTAGCCGGGCAAAGCGACCGAGACGACATTAACGAAAGCCGCTACCGCATGATTTTTGGTTTTATGTTTCCCGACGAATGGTATTTTGAGTTTGACCCCCGCTACACGGTGGATTATAAAAACACCGGAGAAGCGGAGCTAATTGGGGAGTTCGAACTGGGGACCATGATTAATGTAGGGTCTTCGGTATACGTGCGTGGCGGGTGGCATTTGGCTGGCAACAAATACTCGCAGGACTGGGAGCTGATGTTAGGTTTTAAAATACTGTATCTGTAAAAAAGGCCCCGATGGGGCCTTTTCTTTGGCAAGTCTATCTGCGAAAAGTTTTTACTTGCATTCCAAGCAGGCGCCCCAGCAGCATCAGCGGCAGAATGACAAATACCGTTACCACCGCCATTACCAAAATCATAACTACGCTGAAAGCCAACGCCACAAACCCCGCAAAAAACCCCGCCCGGGCCATATGTGCCTGGAATTGTTCTTGCTGGGCCTGCTGCCCAACCGGGCGGCCTTCTTCGTCCAGCACTTCGGCTTCTATCACTTCGGCAGTGGAAACAATGTTTTTATTTTCTTCCATAAATATATTGTCGCATAATTTTAAACTCTTTGCCTTAAAACAAATAGTTAGTTCGCGTGCCGGCCTCGCGGCAAATTGCTAAAATATATATAGGTTACGCGTGAAGTCACATCACGCAAATTCAAAACCGAAGGAAGAACACCATGCTGCCTAAAGCGTATGAACCGCAGGAAGTAGAAGCTAAACTCGTAGAAAAATGGCAAAAAGCCCGCCTTTTTACCGCTAAAGTAGATAAAAACAAAAAACCCTTTGTCATCGTCATTCCGCCGCCCAACATCACCGGCGCCCTACATATGGGCCACGCTTTAAACGACACGCTGCAGGACACCCTGCTGCGCGCGCATAAAATGTTTGGGGAAGAGGCCTATTGGGTGCCCGGCACCGACCATGGCGGCATCGCCACGCAAAATGTTATTGAAAAGAAATTGGCCAAAGAGCAACACCTCTCCCGCCATGATTTAGGCCGCGAAAAATTTGTAGAAACCGTATGGGATTGGTACCACGAATGCGGCAACGCCATTTTTAACCAATTCAAAAAAATGGGCTGGAGCCTAGATTTAGACCCGGAAAATATCCGCTTTACCATGGACGAGCAAAGAGCCAAATCCGTCTATGAATGTTTCAAACGCCTGTGGGAAAAGGGGTATATTTACCGCGGCAAACGCCTCATCAACTGGTGCGTGCGCTGCTCTACCGCTTTGTCTGATATTGAAGTGGAGCACGAACAGCACGCCGGCAAACTTTGGCACCTGCGCTATAGAGGGGAGGACGGCAGCGAGGGCGTAGTCATCGCCACCACCCGTCCGGAAACCATTTTTGCCGACGCAGCCATCGCCGTCAACCCCAACGACAAACGCTATAAAGATTTGGTGGGCAAAAAAGTCATCATTCCGCTGGCCAACCGCGCCATTCCCGTTATTGCCGATGAAGCGGTGGAAATGGAATTCGGCACTGGCGCTTTAAAAATTACCCCGGCGCACGACGCCACCGACTACGAAGTGGGCCAACGCCACCATCTGCCGATGATGACCGTCATTAATGACAAAGGCAAGATGATTAACTGCCCCGAAAAATATAACGGCATGGACCGCGACCTCTGCCGCAAAGAAACCGTACAGGATTTGGAAGCGGCGGGCTTGCTGGTCAAAGAAGAAAAATACAACAACGCCGTTTCCACCTGCTACCGCTGCCACAACGCCATTGAGCCGTATTTGAGCGAACAGTGGTTTGTCAAAATGGACAAGCTGGCTGCCCCGGCTATTGCTGCGGCGGAATCGGGGGCGCTGCAATTCCACCCCGCCAGCTGGAAAACCCCGTTTGTCAATTGGCTCAAAAACATTCAGGATTGGTGCATTTCCCGCCAGATTTGGTGGGGACACCGCATTCCGGTATGGTATTGCCGCCACTGCAGCGAAAAAGGCCTGACCTTTGCTACAGACAAACAAGGCAAAGAACAGCTGACCAAAGTATCTTTTGAAGACGGCGCCAAGCCGATAGTTTCCTACCACAGACCGGAAAAATGCCCCCTCTGCGGCGGGCACGACTTAGTGCAGGACCCCGATGTGCTGGACACTTGGTTTTCCTCTGCGCTGTGGCCGATGTCCGTTTTCGGCTGGCCGGACGAAACCGAAGAGCTGAACTATTTTTACCCCACCACCTCTATGGTCACAGGTTATGAAATTTTGTATTTGTGGGTGGCCCGTATGGTGATGATGGGGCTGGAATTTAAAGGCCAGCTGCCGTTTAAAGATGTATTTTTAAACGGTATCGTGCGTGACAAACGCGGCAAGAAAATGTCCAAGTCTTTAGGCAACGTCATTGACCCGCTGGACATGACCGCCAAATACGGCACCGACGCAGTGCGCTTCTCGCTTTTGATGCAGGCCGTACCCGGCAAAGACATTCCCTATGCCGAGGAAAGCATTACCGGCGCGCGCAATTTCTGCAACAAAATCTACAACGCCTCCCGCTTTATTTTAATGAATATGGAAGGCATAAAAGGCCCGCTCTCTATGCCCAAAGAAGCCAAAGAACTGGCCGACCAGTGGATTTTGGACCGCTACGAAAACGCCATCAAAACCGCCCGCGAAGGCATAGAAAAATACAACCTTGCCTTGACCGCCAATACGCTTTACCACTTCCTGTGGGGCGACTTCTGCGACTGGTACATTGAGCTGGCTAAACAGCGCTTCCAAACGCAGGAAAAAGAATATGTCATGGCGCTGTGCGTCAACATTTTATACGGCACGCTCAAAGCGCTGCACCCGCTGATACCTTTTATCACAGAGGAAATTGCCGCCAGCCTGCGCCCGTATGTAGATGAAAAAGAGGAGTTCCTGCTGCGCCAGCAATATCCGCAGTTTGACGCTTCGCTGCTCAATGTGCAAGCCGTCAAAAAGATGGAAACGGTACAGGGCGTGACCAAAGAAATCCGCACCATACGCGCCCAGTTTAATGTGCCGCCGGGGCTGAAAATAAAGGCGGTGCTCTGTGCCGAAAACGAGGCAGAACTCTCCGTCGTGCGTGAGCACGCAGGGTATATAAAGCTGATGGCCAAAATTGACGAGCTGCAAATCGGCGTCAATCTGCCAAAGCCCGCCCAAACCGCCACCGCCACCTACGGCAAAATAGCCGTTTATGTGCCGCTGACAGGGCTGATTGATTTTGATAAAGAGAAGAAACGCCTGGAAAAAGACATCGCCGCCGCGCAGGCCAACATTGCTTCGCGCAAGGCGCGTTTGGCTCAGGAAAACTTTATCAAACACGCGCCCCAGGAGCAGATTGACAAAACCAAAGCAGAGCTTGCCGCCGCAGAAACCCTGCTGGCGCAGGCCCAGGCCGCATTGGCCGATTTGGCCTAAAGTATTCCGACTCCCCGCCCAGTATAGGACGGGGAGTCTTTTTATAAAGGAGGGATTATGAAAACTTTATTTGCTGTTTTAGGTTCTTTGCTGTTGCCGCTATGCCTGTGCGCCCAGCAAAACTGGAAAGCAGTCATGCGTTATGACAAACAAGACGCCAAAACTAAACTGGCCGAACATTTAAGCGAATATGTCACATATGATACGCAGGCTTCTTCCCAAACAGATCAAATCCCTTCCACCAAAGGCCAGCTCTCTTTTGCCAAAGCATTAGCCAAAGAACTTAAACGCATTGGAGCGCAAAATGTGCAGACCTCTAAGCAAGGCGTCGTCACGGCGGAAATCCCCGCCACTACTGCCAAGCCCACGCCCGTCATCGCACTTATGGCGTCGCTGGACACGGCGGAAACCCTGTCCGGCAAAGACATCAAACCCCAAACGCATGAGAAATACCGCGGCGGGGATATCGTCATTGACAAAGAAAATAATTTACGTCTAAGCGAATACAACAGCCCCCAGCTGCTGCAGGCCCGCGGGCACGATATTATGACTGCCTCCGGTAGCACCCTGCTGGGAGCAGAAAGCAAAGCCGGCATTGCCATTATTATGACGCTGGCCGACTATTTGTTGGGCAACCCCTCTATTGAACACGGACGCATTAAAATAGTGTTCTCTCCAGACAGCACCACCCACCGCGGTATAGCAGCCTTAGACATTCCCGCCCTAGGGGCAGACTATGCCTACAGCGTAGCCGGCGCCAATACAGGAGAAATCATTACCGAAAATTTCAGTGGGCGTTGCTTTACGGCTGTATTTCATGGCAAGCGCGATGTCCCCGCCGGGCAGGCCATGCAGGCCGATTTTGCAGACAATTTGCTGATGGCCTCTGACTTTCATACCTTGCTTCCCCGCCAGCGCCGCCCGGAAAACACCTCAGCCCGCCGGGGGTTTATACTGGTTGATTCTATCAATACCGTGGCAGACACAAGCACCGTCACCGGCATTATCCGCGCTTTTAACGACGAAGAAATGCAAGAACTCTCTAATTTAGTCCAGCAATCTTTTACCACTGCCAAATCTTTAAATCCTAAAAACAAAGGAGCGGAGCTGACTTTTCAGGATCAGTTTAAAAATGCCCAGGCATTTATCCCCGCTTCCGTCATTCAAACGCTGGAAAACGCCATGCGCCAGGAAGATATCCAGCCCAAACAGATTGCCCTGCGCGGGCGCAACGACGCCACCTTTTTATCTGCACACCAGCTCCCTACCGTAAACGTCTTTGCCGGCACGTTCAACCCCGCCAGCCAGCTGGAATACGCCGACATAGACGTTATGGAAGCCTCTTTGCGCACCCTGATAAGTACGGCTGTAAATTGGACCGGACAAAATAAAGATCAGTAGCCCCTCTTTCCTAAAAACCCCGCCCCAAACAGGCGGGGTTTTCTATTGAGGTGGGACCCATTTATTTTATAGGTCCTTTGGCCCTTGTGAAAAGGAAAAGCGATTAATTACAATGAAATGGTGAAAGCATAGGATCGCACCTTTTGATCATTTTTCACATAGGAGAATATTATGAGAAAACTAGTCACATGGGCTCTGCTGTTAACGCTGCTGTGCGGCGCCAACCCAGTTTTTGCCCAAGGCAATGTAGCCGATAAATACCGCTCCGGCATGATTGAGCGTTTTGTAAAATATGCCCAAATTGGCAGCATGAGCGATTATAATGCAGAATGGATGACCCCGGGACAGGAACAAATAGCACAGGCACTTTATGAAGAAATCAAGTCTTTTGGCCTGCCCACCTACCTGTCTGAAGACAAATATATTTACGTAAATATTCCCTCTAACCTTAAAAACCGCAAAGCCCCTGTTTTGGGACTGAGCGCCCACTATGACACCACCCCTGATATCTTGGGCAACGGAGTAAAGCCGCAAATAATCAAAAGTTATGACGGCAAACCGATTGTATTGAAAAACAATCATGTAATAGATTTTGAAAGCGACCCGTATTTGCGCAACATGATTGGCAAAACCATCGTTACTTCCGACGGCACCACCAACTTGGGCGCTGACGACAAAGCCGGGGTGACTATTGTGGTCACGCTGTTGAAAACGTTGGCCGAAAATCCGAAAATTCCGCACGGTCCCATTCAAGTGGTTATTACCCCCAACGAAGATGTGGGCCGCAGCGCAGAACGTTTGGATTTAAAATATTACCGCCCCGATTATGCTTTTGACTTTGATGGCGGTGTAGACGGTGAAATGGTGGTGGAAAACTTCTCCGCCTACGGAGTCATTGTTACCGCACAGGGCGTCAACGGGCACCAGTCCTATGCGGCGGAAAACGGATACCGCAACTCTGCCAAACCCATCGCTGATTTGATTGCCGCCGCCGCACCGGCAGAAAACCTGCCCAACAACAGCCGTGGAGATCAGGGCTATATTGAGCCGCATCACATTGAATACAACCAAGCCAAAAACACCCATGCGGTAGATTTCCGCCTGCGCTTCTTTGACCAACAAGAAGGCAAACGCTATATGGACCGCATCAAACAAGCGGCAGACAGCTTGCAGAACGCGTTGGATGCAGCCATAACAGTAAAAGTCACCGCCCAGTATGAAAACGTAGCTAACGGCGTCAAACCGGAAGCGTTGGGCATGATCAACCAAGCCATGAAAGAGGCGGGCGTGACCCCCAAGCCTAAAAAAGAACGCGCCGGCACCACCTCTGCCATGATTATGGCTAAACACGGCTTTGGCGGTTATACGGTATTTACCGGCCAGAATAATCCGCACGCCTTTACTGAATGGCTAAGCGAAGAAGATATGTTCAAAGCCTATAAAGTAGCTCTAAACCTGGTAAAACAAGCAGCGCAGATGAATGCATCTGACAAGTAAGTATTTATGAAAATTCTGATTGCCACCGGCAACGAACATAAATTCAAAGAAATTACAGATATCCTCCCCCGCAAAACGAAGACGGGGGAGGATATCGAATATGTGAGTTTGGCCGACATAGGCGGCCTCAAACTGCCGCCGGAAACAGGCAATACGCTAACAGAAAACGCCGAGTTGAAAGCAGTTTACGCGGCCCGGGAATCCGGTCTGCCCGCCATATCAGACGATACAGGGCTGGAAGTGGAATTTTTAGACGGAAGACCCGGCGTATATACGGCCCGCTATGCGGGAGAACACGCCGACGCCGATGACAATAACCGCAAACTGCTCAATGAACTGGAAGGACTCTTTTTAGGCAAACGGGCCGCACGCTTCCGCACTGTGGCGTGTTTAGCCACCCCGCAGGGCAAAGTAGTCAGTTTTGAAGGGGCCTTGGACGGATTTATCGGTTTTGGTTACCGCGGAGAAAACGGCTTTGGCTACGACCCCATTTTTATTGTAGCCGGCACCCGCAAAACTTTGGCGGAAATGACGGACAAAGAAAAAAATGCCATCAGTCACCGCGGGCGCGCCTTTAAACAGCTGGCCCAACACCTGCAAGTACTAAGCAAATAATTCTTGTTACAAACCGCTTAAAAGAGCGGTTTTTCTTTAGTTTCTTTTTCTAAAACGGAGCTTCCGCTACCACCTGCTTTTTCCGCTTCTATCTCCCGCCCTTTAAACTAACCTTTTTACCGAACTGCACTGAACTGAAGTCTTATCCTGTAAACGGCAAAGCAGGCCATGAATCCCTTGCCCCCTCTGTAGACAAAAAATGCGGCCCCTTATGGGAGCCGCATCTAAAAAAACAAGTTTTCTTTAAAACTGTATTGCCAACATGCCTGGATTTATGAGGTAAAACAGATTGATTAACGCCCCCGCACTTAAAAAGGGGCCGAAGGGAATAGCGTCGCTTTTCTTTTTGCCTTTAAAAGCCATTAAAAATAAAGAATAAACCAATCCCAAAACAGAGGCGAACACTATCGTCGTAATCACCCCTTCCCAGCCCACAAAAGCGCCTATGCCGCCCATGAGCTTTACATCGCCGCCGCCCATGGCCTCTTTTTTAAACATAACATACCCCAAAAGCGCCACCGCCAAGGTGCCAAAAAACCCGACCGCCGCTCCTGTAAAGCTTTGCAGCAAATGGCTCCACACGCTTCCGTCAAAATTAGGATTAAGCCAGCTAAAAGCCAGCCCCAATACAATTAATCCCAAGGAAAAACGGTCCGGAATAATCATCAGCTCCAAATCAATGACCGATAAAATAATCAGACTGTATACCGCCACCAAAAGTACCCCCGTCCACGCACACAATCCCCACCGCCATACAAACAATACCGTCAGCAGCCCGGTCAACAGTTCTACAATAGGGTATTGGCAGGAAATGGGTTCTTTGCAGTGGCGGCATTTGCCCCACAGCAAGATATAACTAAGCACCGGGATATTGTCGTAAAACTTAATATGCTTGCCGCATTTTGGACAAAAGGAAGCCGGCCACACAATGGATTTATTTCGGGGGATACGATAAATGCAAACATTTAAAAAACTGCCAATAACCAGCCCAAACAAAGCCGAAAAAAACAAAATCAAGCTCTCCATTTTCTTTCCTCACTTAGTCAAAACACTCCCCGCGTTATACAAGCGCGGGGAGTATATTATTTAAAGCGTATTCCAAACTTTTCCGTAACTATCTTCTTTATCGCTATTTACAAACACATCGCCAAAACGCGGGTCCGCCGGGTCGTTTACATAAGCCCAACCACCTGTTTTGGTAAAAGCCGTTTCATAGGAACCGGCAGACACTTTGGCGCTGGGTTTTAAACCGGGCACCTGCGCCTGTGGAATAGCCTCTATATAGGTAGGCACCAAACTTCTCAAATCATCGGTAGGATACATGCCTTGGTTTTCCCCATAATAAGCGGCTATGGCGCTGCGCAGGCGCACCAACTGGTGCTTGGTGCTGCCTTCGCGGGCTTTATGTACCAACGTAATAAACTTGGGTACGGTTAATCCTAAAAGCAAAGCAAATACAATCAGTGTAATCAGAATTTCTATTACGGTAAAACCTTTTTTCATACGCTCACCCTATTTCAGGTCCATAGCTACCAAAGCAAATACCTTTGCATCGCCCATGGTGTTTTTAATACTGCTGTATTCGTTGGGTTGGTGCATAGTTTCGTCCAGCTTGGAATACACCACCGCAGGAAAACCCGCATTGCGCAAATACGCAGCCACCGTGCCGCCGCCTACGCCCTGCACTTTGGGCTGGTTATGATAGACGGCTTTTACATGCTGGGCTACCAGCTTTACAATGGGAGCATTTTTATCCGTAGGCTTGGAACTGTCATTTATAATCGTTTCCACCAGCACTTTTACTTTAAACTTCTTTTCTATCGTTTTGGCAATTTTTACCACTTCGTCCTGCACCTGCTTATTGGTATAGCAGGGCAGAATACGGCAGTCTAAATAAAACACTTCTTTGCCCGGAATGGTGTTCACATTAGGCACATTGGCTTCATGCTTAGTAGCTTCAAAGACGCTGCCCGGTACATCAAAGAGGCGGTTTTTCTTATTAAACTTTTTATACAAATCGCGCAAAGCCACCACCAAATAGCTGCCCGCCACAAAAGCATTGTTTCCATTCTGCGGGGTAGAGGCATGGGTCTGTTTGCCAAGCACCGTAATTTTCAGCCACAACATATTTTTTTCGGCAATTTCAATTACATCTCCCTTAGAGTTGCCGCTATCGGGCACGATAAAGCTGTCTTCTTTGCCAAAGATTTTGCCGTACTTTTTCAGCACTGTCACAATGCCATAATCGCTGCCCACTTCTTCATCGGCATTGAGTAGCAATGCATAGTTTACCGGGGGGCGCACTCCGCAATCCATCATGGCCTTTACCGCCAGCAGCCCTGACACCAGGCCCTGCTGGTTGTCTTCGCTGCCGCGGCCATAAATTTTATCGCCTTTAACAACGGCTTTAAACGGGTCGGTTTTCCACATAGCCAAATCACCCGGCGGCACCACGTCCATATGCGCCATGACCCACAGCGTTTTGTTGCGGTTTTGACCATAGTATTTCGCCACAATATTCGGGCGCACCCCGGTGGGAGAAGCAGGGTCTTTGGCTTCCAGCACTTTAATCTCGTCAAACTTCATGGCTTTAAGCACTTTTAAAAGCACTTCCGCCTTCGCAGCCTCACCTAGGCCGCCCTTTTCATGCGGGGTAATGGCCGGGCAGGCAATCATTTTGCTCTGCAAATCAACAATAAAATCGCGGTATCCGTCTATTTTTTTCAGCAAATTTTTTACGTCTTTCATGGGTATTTCTCCCTAAATTGGATTTTGCACATCTATAAATTGCGTCTGCACGCCAAAATGCTGCCGCACCAACTCCATCAGGGCCAGCACGCCCGGTTTTTCGGAATTGTAATGGCCTAATGCCACGCAATTTAATTTGTTTTCACGGCACAACTCTTGGGCCGGCTCATCCAAAGAGCCGGTGATAAACAAATCCAGTCCTTGGACAGCGGCATCGGGGATCATACTCCACCCCCCTCCGCTGACCGCTCCTGCCGTGCGTATTTGTTTAGGGCCAAACGGCAGCACCACCGCCTTTGCCCCGCAAAAACGTTCCAGTTTACGCACGACGGCAGACAACGCCGCCGGTTTTATTTGCCCCATAAAACCAATCTCCTGCCCGTGGTAAGAAGCAAACGGGCGGACCTGCTGCGCCTGCAGGGTCTGCAGCAACAGAGCATTATGGCCTATTTGTGGGTGCTTGTCCAAAGGCAAATGATACCCCAGCAGGCTGATATCATGGCGAAGCAAAAACCCCACCCGACGGCCAAAAGTGCCGCTCAAGGCTTGTTCTTTGCCCCACAGCAGCCCATGGTGCACCACAACCATATCCGCACCGGCGGCATGGGCTTTTTTAAACAGTTCCAGCCCCGCCGACACGCCAAACACTATCTTCCGCACACGCGCTTTGCCCTCCACTTGCAGGCCGTTGTGGCTGCTGTCAGGGATTTCTACGCTGTGCAAGTATTCATTTAAGAAGCGGACTATGTCCTCGCGCGCTGTCATAGATTTATGTTATCATTTTTGTAACATGAAAAGCATACTTTTATGGGCGGCGGCCCTGTTTTTTTGTTTTACTTTGACTTTCGCGCAGGATATTCCTGTCGCGCCCTATCTGCCCGCCATGACCGGCCCGGAAGCTGAAAACGCCCCCATTACCGTCCAATATCCCCATGAAAATATGGCCGTGCTGCGCGGCGCAAAAAGCATCTATCTCTTTGGCAAATTAAATATCCCACACGCTACCCTGCATATCAACGGGCAACCTGTGCCCGTTCACCCCAGCGGCGCTTTTATTGCTTTTTTGCCGGTGGAGCAGGGGCCTTTTACTTTTGAATTGGTGGCGCAAAGTGAGGATAAAATTTATAAGGCGCTGCGCCACATTGAAGTGCCCGGAGAGCCTATCCAAATTTTCACGGAAAAAGCCCGCTTTGACCGAAGCGAAGTATACCCCGCCCGCCCGGTGTGGGTCTTGCCGGGAGATACCATCAACCTCTCTGCCCGCGGCACTCCCGGCGCCCAGATAAGCGCGTCCATAAGCGGTTTAAAAAGCGCCCGCCGCATTAAACTAAAAGAAGACAGCCGCACCCCCGGGCTTTACCGCGCTCGGTATGTGGTGCGTGAAGATGAAAAACCGCGCAACGCCAAAGTGATGTACACCATGCAAGACGCGGCCTCAGACTCTAAAGCCAAAATCACCGCCAAGGAACGCATACGCGTATTGGACCCGGCCCAAATCCGCCCCGCACGCGTATTGGACCCGGGAGTAAAAGTACGGCAAATTGCGGTGCGGCAGGGCAGTTTGTACCCTTATTACCGCGCTTACGGAGAAGTATTGGTGGACGGACGGGACAACGGCCTTTACCGCCTTAACTTAGGCCGCGGGGAAAAAGTGTGGCTGGAAGAAAAGAAGTTGGACTTTTTCTCAGAGAGTGACTATGAAGCCAACCATTTGTCCGCTATGGACACGCTGGCCTCAGACCCGGCCACCCAAATACGCTGGAGCGCCAGCAAGCAAGTCCCGGTTTCTATACATGAATTTTCCAACCGCATGGAAATTGTGTTTTACTATACTCCGTCTTTTACAGAAAACTTCAGCTTTGACGCCACCAGCCCGCTTTTGGACCGGGTGGAATGGGAAGACCCGCAGGAAGGTATTATTAAATTTGTCCTTTACTTTAAAGAAGGTCAAAAACCCTGGGGCCATGCGTACCGCTATGAAGAAAACGATTTTATTGTAGAGCTACGCCACCGCCCGCTCATTACCCCCACAGCCCAGCAGCCTCTGCATGGGGCGCGCATATTGCTTGACGCCGGGCACAGCCCCAAACGCACCCCCCCGTACGACGGCACTATCAGCCCCGGCGGTTTCTTGGAATATGAGGCCAACCTGGCGTTGGCAGAGGTTTTAAAACCTAAATTAGAAGCGGCCGGAGCGGAAGTAATCATGACCCGGCAAGGAGACAATCACATGAGCCTGCCGGCCCGCTACCGCTTGGCGTTGGAAAAACAAGCGCATATTTTCGTCAGTTTGCACCATAACGCACTGCCGGATAATATTAACCCGCTGGCAGCGCCCCGCGGTTATTCCGTTTACTATACCTACCCGCACAGCTTTGAGCTGGCGGAAAGCATTTACCAGGCTTTCAATCGTCTGGTGTCTTTGCCTGACAACGGTCTGATTGTCAACGACGTGCTGTTTATTCCCCGTATTCCGGAAATGCCCAGTGTATTGGTGGAAAACGCCTACATGATACTGCCGCAACAGGAAGAGCTCATACGCAGTCCGCAAGGCAGAGAACAGTTTGCCGAGGCGCTCTATCAGGGCATCTTAAATTTTTACGGAGTCAAACCTTCCACTAACACGCCCCCTTCCAAGGGCAAAAAACGCCGCTGATTTACTACGCCATTGATTTGCTAGGCTGTGGAGTTGCTGCGCCGCTGATTTGTTAAGCCATTGATTTGTTAGGTCGCTGATTTGTTAGGTCGCTGATTTGCTAGGCCGCTGATTTGTCAGGTAGCTGATTGGCTGCGCCGCTGATTTACTACGCCATTGATTTGTTAGGTCGCTGATTTGTCAGGTAGCTGATTGGCTGCGCCGTTTCCCTGATGGGGGCTTCATAAACACGCTGGCCCTGTTGCCTCTTTAGCGCCAAGCGCGCAAAACATACCGGACAAGCCGCCCAATATGATAGAATGAAAAGGATGGGCAAAAAAGTAAATTCGCTAAACCGTTTTTTAAGTGACCGCGTAGACATTATCCTAATGCCGCGCGCGGGCGCATCCAGAAAATTTAAACTAACGGGGCTGACGCTGGTCATGCTGATCTTGGCATGGTTGGGACTGACATTGGGCGCGCTGTGGCTGTGGAGCCGGGCCTATGATTATCATTTGACCAAAGCAGACAATGAGCTCATGCGCGTCAAGATGAAACTGATTTCCGACGAGCTGGAACGCGGCAGAGAGTATCTGTCTTTAACCCAGACCACAGAAAAACAAATGCGCCAAATGTTAGGCATGCCCGGCGGCAAATTTATTAATTTACCCAAAGGGCTGGAAGAAAAAGAACGTAAAGAAGACGAGCGGGCCAAAGAATTATTTGGGGCGGATTTAAAAGATTTTGATACGGAAGAATTTGAAAAATATATAGACAGCATGCAGCAAACGGCGCAGGAACGGCTGGCCTCTTTTCAGGAGATTGCCTGGTACTTTGCCAACCGGCGCGAAGGGCTGCATTCCACTCCGTCCATACGTCCGTCATCGGCGCGCATCAGCTCCGGCTTTGGTTACCGGCGCGATTTGTTTGGCAATGCCGTAGGACATATGCATAATGGGCTGGACTTTGCAGGCAAGCCAGACAGCCCCATTGTGGTGACGGCAGACGGCGTAGTCCGCCACACCGGTTGGGTAAACGGATACGGGCAGGCGGTGCTGGTGGACCACGGGCTGGGGTATTCTACTTTGTATGCCCACGCCACAGGCATTAAGGTCAAACCCGGCGATGTAGTGAAACGCGGACAGCAAATTGCTTTTATGGGCACTACGGGCCGCAGCACGGGCACCCACCTACATTATGAAGTGTGGAAAGACGGCCGCCCCGTCAATCCGCGGGATTACTTTAAATAAGTTTTGGGAGGAAGTATGAGCTTTTTGAAAAAAGATTCTGATTTCGCGTCCGGCGAACATTTTTCCATCGTCAGCGCGGAATGTTATTTCCAGGGCACGCTGAGCGTACAGGGTTCCCTGCGTGTAGACGGCAAGCTGGAAGGTTCGGTAGACAATGCCCGCCAAGTCATCGTAGGAGAAGGCGGCAAAATTACCGGCGATGTAACCGGCCACACGGTGGTTTGCGGCGGTGATATTGAAGGCAATGTCTGCGCGGAAATGTTGGAAGTATTGGGCAAGGCCTCTATCAAAGGCGATATCCGCGCCCAGAAAATGATTGTAGAAGAAGGCGGACGCATTGAAGGCATGTGCAAAATCGGCGGAGAAGAAGCCCCGCACTTGCAAAATGACAAAGAAGAAGACGAAGAAGACGACAAATAAGGAGCATGATAAAACATGATTTCTTTTCTGATTAAACACAAAAAAAGCATTCTTATTATTACGCTGGCTTTCTTTATAGGAAGCATCGGCTATATCGGGCTGGATTCTTACCGCCGCGGCACGTTTAATGACAATGTGGCTATGGTCGGCTCTGAGCCTATCACTTACCGCACCCTGTATAAAGCAACTGAGGCCCAAGCTAAAGTATTGCGCGATAATGGCATAGACGTCAATGAAGACTTAAACAACTATCTGCGCCAACAGGTGCTCAGCTCTTTAATCAGCGAGGAAGTGCTTAATCAGGCCGCCAAAGAATTCGGCTTGTCTATATCTGATTATGAAATAGCTATGGATATTCATTCTTCCCCTGCTTTTAATCAAAACGGCCAATTCAACAAAGCCGCCTATGAACACGCCGTGCGCTACCAGTTGGGCGTCACACCGGCCCAATTTGAGGACCAGATCCGCCGCAGCAAACTTTCCGACCGTTTCCGCATGGCTTTATTTTCCATTTATAAACTTACGCCGGAAGAAGTGCGTTTTTCCTACCAGGTGCAAAACGGTAATATGAAAGATTTTGACAAGAATAAAAAAGATTTTGAACGCCAGTTGTTTGAAACCAAAATGGAAACAGCCCAACAGGCTTTCTTTGATGATTTCAACAACCGCGTAGAAATCAAAACCTATTTGGACCAACAGGCTTAACCGTGAAAAATAATGTACTTGTAGTCGGTTCCGTCGCTTTTGACACTGTAGAAAACGCCCACGGACGCGCAGAGCGCGTCCTAGGCGGGGCTGCCAGCTATTCTTCCATTTCCGCCAGCTATTTTGCACAGCCTGCGGTAGTGGCGGTAGTCGGCACAGATTTTGCCCCGGCCTATCGCACCCCGTTCAAAAAATGCGGGGTAGATATATCCGGCCTGCAGGTTAAAGAGGGCAAAACGTTTCACTGGGGCGGCAGTTATGATAAAGACCTCAAAAACGCCACCACCCGTTTTACGGATTTAAATGTTTTTCAAGATTTTAATCCGGTGTTAACCAAAGAGCAGAGTCAGGCTAAGGCAGTATTTTTGGCCAATATTGACCCAGAGCTGCAGCTGAGCGTACTCAAGCAGGTTAAAAATCCAAAGCTGGTCGCCTGTGATACGATGAACTATTGGATTACCTCCAAAAAAGAAGCCGTACTCAAAGTGCTCAAGCAAACGGATTTGTTCTTCTTAAATGAAGCCGAAGCACGCCAGCTGACCGGGGAATACAACCTCATCACCGCCGGAAAGAAAATTTTAAAATTGGGTGCACAGCATGTCATTATTAAACTGGGGCCCAACGGCTCCATGCTGGTCAGCAAGCTGGGCATTGTGCAGTTCCCGCCCTACATTTTAGAAGACGTGTATGACACCACTGGCGCCGGCGATACTTTCGGCGGCGGCGCGACAGGCTATTTAGCCAGCCTGCGCAAGTGGGATACACTCTCCGCCATCAAACGCGCCATGATGATTGGCAATGTGATGGCCTCTTTTACCATAGAATCGTTCAGCGTAAAACGTTTGGCCAACATTAAAAAAGGAGAAATTGAAAAACGCCTTAAAGAATACACTTCCATGCTGCGTTTCTAATAAAAAATTATTTTTTTATTGCCGCAGCATAAACAAGTGTAGCCAAAAGAGCTGAAATTTGGTAAAATAAATATACAGTTTTACGCCGGGGTGCTGGAATTGGTATACAGGATGGTCTCAAAAACCATTGCCCTTTCGGGCTTAAGGGTTCAAGTCCCTTCCCCGGTAAGATTTTAAAAAGTTAAACCCTTTGACTAGTAAGTCAAAGGGTTTTTTGTAAAAATAAAATTCTATCACTTTGTTGTTATTTAAAGTAAAATATAAATATCTTTATTCAAGGGGATTTTTATGAAACTAAAAACATTGCTTTTAACACTCACTTCAGCTGTATTATTAGGCGCGTGTGTGAATATTCCGGAAACGCCGTCTTTGGATATTACACTGCCGATAGCCGGCACGGAAGAAGTCTGGAAATCGGCTGATTACAAAGGCCAACCCGTTTTGGTGGCCGTCATGGCTTCTTATTGCGGCTGGTGCAAACGCTCCCTGCCCGCTTTGGAAAGCGCCAACGCCGAATTTAAAGACAAGGGCGTACAAGTTATCGGCATTTACGTAGACGACAATGAAGAAGCCGTCAATAAAATCATTCAAGATTACGGCTTGCAAAGCCTCATCTTGTATCAAGGCGGCAAAACGGCAGAAGAGCTGATGGTGCAGGGCTTTCCCCACATTATGCTCTTTGACAAAAACCACCGCTTAGTACAGCTGTGGAGCGGATACTCCGACAATTTGGCAGAGCAATACAGCCAAGAAATTAATAAACTGTTAAACTAAACTTCATAATAAAACCCCGCTCTAAAGCGGGGTTTTTTAGATTTTCTCTGTAAGCGGAAAAGGACAGAACTGGCCTACAACAAAAGTGAGACCGGGGTTTTTAGACTTTGTCCACACGAGGAGAAGTCCCGCAGGCAGAGCACCTGCCAAACGAAAATAGTTTTTTTTAGACTTTGTCTGCAAGCAGAGAAGCCCCACTAAGCAATCCTCCGCAAAATGTCCTTATAAACTTCCTCCCTGCTGCCAGCCATTGCCTTTAAAAGATGACAAATACCCCTCCGCTCCATTAACTAATTTTATTTGCATACACACAAACAAATAGATATAATGAAACATCTTTGTAATCAGGAGGACGCATGAAAAAATTAGCAGTTCTTTTAGCATTATGCGCCTTGACGCTCCCCGTCATGGCACAACCCACGGCCACAGATCCCTTTTTTATGTTGGATCAGTCTGCCAAACTCTTAGACAGCGAGCTTGGCTTTTCCAACAATTATGACGGGGAAGACGGAGCAAAACAGTGGTTGCTCAAAGAAACTTTCCGCTATGGCTTGGCTCCGCGCTGGGAAGTGTTTGCCTCTTTGGGCTTGGCTCACTTAAAGATGGACGGCGGCTATAGTGAAAACGGCCTGACCGACCCGGACTTCGGTGTCAAATACCGCGCGTCGGAAGATTTCCTGCAGAAAGGATTACTCTTAGACGTTACGGCGCATTTTAGTCCCTCTTTATTTGACTCTCCCTATGACAGCCACCCAGACGGCGTAGCCAAAGGCTCCACTGATTTTGGTGTAGGCGCTATGGTAGGCCGTCAGGCATTAGGTGCTGAGGAGTGGACCTGGGGCGGCTTTGCCGCATTGGATTTCATAGGAAGTACCGATAATGGCAAAAGCGCGACGGATTTTTACCTCGGCGGTTTGGGCAAATACTACATTGACGACATTAACTCCGTAGACGCCTTGGCCAGCTTAGGCTTCCGCGGCAAACGTGCAGACGGCGCCGACAGCGACACCACCCTGCGCTTGGCCGGCGGTTACAGCCGTGTGCTGACCCAAGACATGGATTTAGGCGGTCAGCTGGGTTTTGCCACTCACAGTGCCGACGGAGCCAAAACGGAAATTTTCCTTGCGGCCCGCTTGCGCTGGCGCTTCTAATTTCCCCGTCTAAACTAAAAACGCTCCGCTCTGCCGGAGCGTTTTTTATTTTCCGCTGCCAGCCCCTCCCGCAAATAACCGGGGAACAGGCAGTTGTTAAAAACATATACAAGAACGCAGAGCCAAGACCTGCCCGCAAATAACAGGGGAAAAACGCCCTGCCGCCCCCTCGCAATCACATAAAAAACCCCGGGCCAAAGCCCGGGGCCACTAAAGAGTATTTCATTTAAGCCAGCGGGCACATGCCGGCTTTCTCCATACAGACATAGACTACGGCTTTTGGAAACAACTTACGCAAAAGCGGCACAAAATAGTGGTAGGCTTCCTGGCGCAAGCTTTCTGGGTAGCGCATTTTTCCGTCAAAATCCAACAAAAATTCTCCGTCCAAAATGCTATTGTCCGGGAAGCGGTTCTCCACCG
>CALVFA010000051.1 GCA_944326725.1 uncultured Elusimicrobiales bacterium
TATGAATTGCCCTAATATATTTGCGGGGCGCGTCATAATTTGCTATACTTATATTGCGGGGTAGAGAAGCCTGGTATCTCGCAAGGCCCATAACCTTGAGATCACTGGTTCAAATCCAGTCCCCGCAATAGATTTTGCAGACCGCCCGCCAGGGGGCGGTTTTTTTATGGCTTCTTGTTGTCCGTTAAAAACCCCGCCGGTAGCAGCGGGGTTTTCTTTAAAAAGTCAGCACTTCATTGTCGGCCGGTATAAGCAGATGCGGCAGGTTTAATTGCTGCAGGTCCTGACGGGTAACGGTCAAATGGCTGACCGTGTCCATATGGCTGGCTATTAGGGTGCTCTGCGGGGCAAAATCGGCCAGCGCTTGCACATCTTGTGCGTCCATAATCAGGCGTTCGTTGTTAAGCAGGCGCGCGCCGCAGGCATTGATGATGATGATGTCGGGCCGATATTTTTCTATGCTTTGGCGCACTTCCTGACACCAAATGGTATCACCGGCCAAATAGAGGGTTTTTTCCTGCTCGGCTTTAAACACCACCCCTATGGCATCATAAGGCATCCCCATAACCAGGCAGGCCGGTTGGACGATTTCTCTGCGGCCATGCTGGGTGGGGGTTTTGTAAAGCGTCAGGCCGTTTAGCACCGTGCCCTGCGTGCTGAGTATTTCCACCTGCGTAAAACCCAGCGCCTCTATGATTTCTTTATCAGTGTCCGACTGTACAAAAAAACGGATATTCTTATCCAGCGCGTCGGCGGCGTATTGATCCCAATGGTCCGGGTGCACATGGGTTAAAATGACGGCATCAGCCCGGGCCGCTTCCTCTATGCTTAGCGGCAACGGCGTGCGCGGCTGGCGGACTTGGCTGTTGTATGCGCCTTCAAAGCCGGGCATATATTCTTTGGGCCCCAACCACGGATCTATTAAAAATTTAACGCCTGCGTAGGTAATATGCAGGGTGGCATTTCTGATTTGGTGTATTTGCATAAAACACCTCCTTATCTGTTATTTTAGATAATAGATTATTATTTAACAAGAATACACTAATTTGTATAATACTTACTTTTTTGTATAATAGTATCTATAAAGTAAATAGGTGAATATATGGCAAAACCCAAAAAAACAGCATATCAATGCCCGCTGGAAGCGTGTATGGACATTATCGGCGGGAAATACAAAGGGGTCATTATCGGGCATTTAATAGATAAAACCCTGCGCTACAGCCAGTTGCAAAAATTAATTCCTCACGCTACGCCCAAAATGCTGATTCAGCAACTGAAAGAACTGGAAGCAGACGGCGTGATAAACCGCAAGTTATATCCCGTGGTGCCGCCTAAAACGGAATATTCTTTAACCGAACGGGGCAAAAGCCTGATCCCGGCCATTTTGGAGTTAAACCGCTGGGGAATGAAATATTTAAAAGAAGAAAAAATCCCGTGTGCCTATAAAGGAAAGCTATAAAACCTTCGGTACCAGGGGCCTCTCAGACGGGGCGGGCATTTGGCGCTTTGGGCGCGGCGGCTACGGTGCGTTTAAGCAAAATGTCGCGCCGGGTGCATATTTATGTACAATTTAAAAAACAAGATAAAATAAATAGGGTTTGGCTCAGAGGAGCCAAAAAGAAGGGGATACGTATGAAAAACATTGTATTTGTTGGAAACCATAAACATTTTTCCGGGGTACGGCTGGGAGTGCGCTTGGCTAGAGCTATGGCAGAGAACGGAGCGGAAGTCGTTTTAGCTGGTATCAAAGGCAAATTGCCTAAAACTAGCGGTTTAAAAACCATAGAATTTGCCGCAGCGGCTAAACCCAAAAGCCTGGCGGAAGCCTTTAAAAAAGAAGGGGCGGAGCGGGTAATCTCCGTAGCCAGCTTGCCGGCGTGTGAAGCGGCAGCTTTGGCGGGTATGCCTTATGTGTATGCCGAGCCAGAAAACTTTAAGGAAGAAAAAGCCGTCAAAAATAAAAAAGCGCTTTTGAAAAAGGCTGAAAAAGTAGTGGCTATCGGCAAAGGGGAAAAACCGCTGGACAAAAAAATCTACTCTTCCAATACCGTCCGCGTTCAGAACCCGGCTGTGTGGGTGGAGCATTATAATTACGACAAACCCGCCTGCTTTAAGAAAGAAAACAATATCGTGGCGGCGGGCAAACTGGCTAAAAGCGGCGGTTTTGATGTGCTTTTAAAAACTTGGGCCCGCCTGGCCCCGGCGCACACCACGTGGCATTTGACTATCGTGGGCGACGGCGTAAATAAAGCCGCACTGAAAAAATTTATTGAGAAGAATCATTTAAACGCCAGCACCGAAATCGTGCCTGCTGACAGCGACCTCTATAGCTTGCTGCGCAATGCGGATATTTACGTCAGCCCCGCGCGCGAGCCGGAAGCGTTGGACGAACTTTTGGACGCCATGGCCAGCAAACTGCCGGTGGTAGCTACCGATGTGCCGGGCGCCGATGAGCTGGTGGCTAATGCCGTAAGCGGCCTGTTGGTCAACGCCGGGGAAGAAGAGCCCCTGACGGTGGCGCTGGACGAGCTGATGGTCAACTGGGGCAAGCGCGTGGGTATGGCGATAGAAGCCTCCCGCATGAAAGAGCGCTTCCCGTTTGAAGCTTTTGTGGCTTTGTTTGAAGACAAATAATCTTTTGCATGAAACTGGACGATAAAAAGACGCGGTTGGATTTGGTCGCTTTAGAGCACTGGCCCCTTTTGTACGGGCGGGATTGCCGCGTGGTCCGGTGGGCTTTTGCTTACCGGCAGTGGCGCAACAAAATCTGGTGGCAAACCCGCCGCCGTCTTTTATCGTACCTGAAAAAAGGCCCTCCTCAAGACAACCGCCTGCATGTGTATTGGCATTTGCGCGGCGGGCTGGGAGATTGCGCGGTGTCGCGCGTGGCGGTATTGGCTATGCGTGAGCAGCTGCCGGAGGCGGTGTTTTATTTTCATACCGACTCGCCCCGCGCCGCTGAGGCGCTGTTTGTGCCGGATGAGAAAAATGTCCTGCTGCCCGGCGGCATTCCGCTTTGGTACAGATACGATTTAGCCTTTGAAACCTGCCAATCTTTTAAAACGGTACACATAAACCGCCGGCGCCTGGAAAAATTAGCGCCCGAGTTTTTGCCCCTTTTGGAGAAAATGACCAAGCGGCAAAAAGAATATGAATTTTTCCTCTCAGACAATTACCTGCTGGAAGACCTGCTAGGCTACTTTATGGTGCGCCACCATGTGCCGCGCGCCGGTATGCTTTCTTATATGAGCGGGCTGGATTTTGACCCGCTGCAGGCGCCGCCTTTTCCGGCCGCATTAACCGATGAGCGCCGCCTGGCGCGCTGGGGCTTGCAGGGCAAAAAATATATCACTTTTCACGATGGAATAGACGCTACCTTTACGCTGGGCAAAAGGCCGCTTAAATGCTGGAGCGTGGAAAAATGGAAAGAGCTGGCGGGCCTGCTCAAGGCGGCCTATCCGGAGCTTTTGCTGGTGCAGCTGGGCGGCAAAAACAGCCCTGTGTTTGATTTTGCAGATATCAGCCTGGTGGGTAAGACGCAAGTGGCGGATTTGCCCGCCCTGCTCAACGCTTCTTTGGTGCATATAGACGGCGAGAGCGGCCTGGTGCAGCTTTCGCGCGGGCTTAAAAACCGCAGCGTAGTTTTGTTCGGGCCGACGGATAAAACCTTTTTCGGTCTAGACAAAAATATAAATTTGAAAGAAGATGCCTGCGGCAGCTGTATGTGGCTGCTGGGGCGGACATGGCACGAACGCTGCGCCTTGGGCTGCCCAACCTGCCAAAATTTAGAGGCGCTGACCCCGCAAAAGGTGGCAGAGGCCGCCCGCCTGGTATTGGAAGAAAAATTAAAATAATTTTTTAGCGATGCGGGCTATTTCCGAAGATTTTAAGAATAGCTGCAAGTCCCGGCTCTTGTAGGAAATAAGCAACAGGGCCGTTACATAGACCGACCCGCCGAAAAGCAGATTTAAGAAATAGTCATTCTCTCCCATAAATACCCGCACCGCCGCCGCCGGCAAAAGCGCAATGATGTTAATGGCCAGCAGGCGCAGCAGTTCCCAAAAAGAGCGGAAATAATTTACAAACGGGAAATAGCGGCGGAATAAAAACGCATTGGCAATAAAGCCCACCACAAAGCCGCCCAACACAATGTAGGGATAACCGTACGGCCCCAGTTGGGGCAGCAGCAGCCACGCCGCCAAAAGAATGAGCGAAGAAACCAGCATATACGGGAAAGCCTCTTTGACTTTCAGCCAGGCGACTACGGTGTTGCTCTGCATGTTGGCCGGTACAATGAGAATAATGGAAAAAATAAGCGGGCGCAAAAAACGCACCGTATCAGCGGCGGCCTGCGCGGTAAATTGCCCGCGTTCAAAGAAAAGCCCTACAATATCAGCAGCAAAATAAGAGGTAAAAACCGCCAGCGGCGTCAGAATAAACAACAGTAAATGGTTGGTGGATAAAAAGTTTTTATTAAATACATTGGTCTGCCCGCGGGCGGCGTTTTCCGTCAGTTCTATTTTAGATACGTTTGTTACGCGGTTGGTAATTACTTCCGAGGGGGAATCCGTCAGCTGTTTGCAATAGTTTAGCGCGCTGACCACCCCCGCGCCCATGCCGCTGAGCAAATACAGCGGCACTAAATTATTGATAATGTCCAGCGTGGCCAGCGTTTGGTTGCTCAGCATATTCTTGCGCGCGGTGGCGCGCACGGTGCAGGGCCGCGGGGCAAAATTCCAATGCAGCTTGGTCTTAAGCAGCCAAACCAGCAGTATAATTTGAATGGCATTGGCCGCCAAAAAGCCGTAGACCATGCTGATAATGCCGATGTGCTTGCCCAAGAAGAGCAGACAGAGCAGCGGACAAAGCGCATTGAGCGGCCCCAGCAGGGCTACGGTAAAAAATTTGTGCATTTCCGCCATAGCCGTCAGATAATAAACCAGCAGCTGGCTGGCAAAAAGAAAGAACGCCGCGCACAGCAGCACCTGGTCATTTTTCAGCAATGCTACGTCAAAGCGTGAGAGCACGGAAATAATTTGCACCGGAAATACCAGCCCCAGCACACACAGCCCCAAGGCCCAAAGTAAGTAAAAATAAAAGCCCATGGTTAAAAAGCGGCGGCTTTGGGTAAGGTCTTCTTCGGCCAAAAACATAGCCTCGGGTATTAATACGGAGTTGTTGAGCCGCTGCATAAAAGTGACTCCAAAACCCATTAGCATGATAAGATAGAAATATACGTCCGTACCGGAGCCGGCGCCAAAATACAGCGCAATCAGCACCCCGTTTAAAAAAGAAGTCAGTTTCCACACCGCCGTCGCAACTACCGCCAGCGCGGCGCCGGTTTTGTAGGAAGTGGTCTTAAAAAGAGAAAACATATTTGATATTATAGTAATTTAGGAGAGAATGAAAAGTGACTACTCAATTTGAACCCGTTATCGGACTAGAAATACACGTACAACTGGCCAGCAAAACCAAAATGTTTTGCACCTGCCCCAACGGCATGGACGAAAGCGCCGGGCCCAATACTGAAATCTGCCCCCGCTGCAGCGGCCAGCCCGGCACTTTGCCGGTAATTAATGAGGGCGCCGTGCGCCTGGCGGTGCGCGCCGGCTTGGCGCTGGGCTGCAAGACTAACGAAGTGTCTTCCTTTGAGCGCAAACATTATTTTTATCCGGATTTGCCCAAAGGCTATCAAATTACCCAAAACGCCCACCCCGTCAACGGACGCGGCGAAATAGAAATTACCTTTGGCTCCAAAGACCATTTGCAGAAGAAAAAAATCGGCATTCATCATGCGCATTTGGAAGAAGACGCCGCCAAGTCTTCTCACTTTGCGGATTATTCGCTGGTGGATTTTAACCGCTCCGGCTGCCCGCTGTTGGAAATTGTGTCTATGCCGGATATGCGCTCAGCCGATGAAGCATATGCCTATTTAACAGAGATTAAACGCCTGATGCAGTGGGTGGACGCATCCAACTGCGATATGGAAAAAGGCGAACTGCGCGTAGACGTCAACGTGTCTTTGCGCCCGGTGGGGCAGGAAGCGTTTGGCACGCGTACGGAGATTAAAAATTTAAACTCGTTTAAAGCGGTCAAAGACGCTATCAATTATGAAATAGAGCGTCAGACGCAAGTGCTCAACAAAGGAGAAAAAGTCATACAGCAGACGCTGCTGTGGGACAAAGAGAAAAACGTAACCAAGCCTATGCGCTC
The DNA here is from genome assembly GCA_944326725.1 of uncultured Elusimicrobiales bacterium. Lineage (GTDB taxonomy): Bacteria > Elusimicrobiota > Elusimicrobia > Elusimicrobiales > Elusimicrobiaceae > Avelusimicrobium. The sequence continues at coordinate 6,214 of CALVFA010000051.1, forward strand.
TAAAGAGGACGCGCTGGACTACCGCTATTTCCCGGAGCCGGATTTGCCGCCGCTTATCTTGCGCAAAGACCGCTTGGAGCAAATCAAAGCCGCCATGCCGCAGCTGCCGGCGCAAAAAGAAGCCAAATTTATGCAGCTGGGTCTGTCAGATTATGATGCGGGCGTGTTGACCATTACCCGCCAAACCGCCGAGTATTTTGAAGAGGTGCTGGAGGGCGGCGTACCTGCCAAAGCGGCCGCCAACTGGATTACTACGGACTTGATGGGCTTTTTAAACGCCGATAAAAAAGAAATAGCCGACAGCCCCGTAGCCGCGGCAGATTTGGCGGAGCTGATTAAGCTGGTAGAAAGCGGCAAAATTTCCCGCAATCAGGCCAAAACGGTTTTTGAGCAGATGTATAAGACGGGGCAAAAAGCCGGGGCTTTGGTGGAAAAGCTGGGCCTTAGCCAAGTAAGCGATGAGGGCCAGCTGGTAGCCTGGGCAGAGGAAGCCGTCAACGAAAACCCCAAGGCGGTGGCGGACTTTAAGAAAGGCAACCGCGCCGCGGTGGGCGCGCTGGTGGGGGCCGTGATGAAAAAGAGCAAAGGCAAAGCCAACCCGCGCCGCATGAATGAGATATTGGTAGAGATATTGAGTAAATAAGCTTTCTTAATGCTCATACAGCGGGGCCCGGTTTTCCGGGCTCCGCTTTTTTATCTGCAGGGTATTTAAATCCGCAGCGGTTTGCACTATACCGGTGCCTGGCAGATGGACAGCCGGCGGCGGGATTTTCTTGCATGAAGCGGTGCTATCTAATATAATAATCCGGTTGGCAGTCCGCCGGCCAATGTCTTATAAAGAGGGTAAGCACATAAATAAGGGGGCCGGACATGGCGGACGCAAGCAGTTGCTGCGGTTGACCGATACCCGAAAAGTCTGCTATTATTTATGTGTAGAATTAAATATACGTAACACGGAGACATACACATGAAGAACTTGTTGAAAGTAACGCTCGTGATCGCTTTGGCAGCCGGTTTGACCGCCTGCAAAAAGAACGTCAAAGACGACGCCAATGCCGACATGATGACCGGCACCACCACGGAAATGGTGTTGCAGGAAACCACGGTGGTGGAAGAAGAAGTGGAAACGGTACAGGCCTCTTTGGGCGTGGTACATTTCGCTTTGGACAAATACAATCTGTCCGCTGAAGCCCGCAAAATCGTGGAAGCCAACGCCAAAGCCATCAAAGCTCAGGCTGCCGGCGCTCCTTACACCGTAGTGGTGGAAGGTAATTGCGACTCCAGAGGCACCATCGCCTACAACATTGCTTTGGGCGAAAAGAGAGCCAACGAAGTGAAAGCCTATTACGTGCGCCTGGGTATCCCGGCCGCCAATATCAGCACCGTGTCTTACGGCAAAGAAAAACCCATCTGCTATGAAAATACGCAGTCTTGCTGGGCTAAAAACCGCCGCGCTGACACGATTCTGACCATCAACTAATTGTTTTACGCAAGGAGGCCCGAACCGTATGAACATGAAACTGAAAATCTTTTGTTTAGGCGGTTTGGGCCTTTTGTTGTCCGGCTGCCTGGCCAGTGAGCGTGACATGGGGACCTTGAAACTGCAGCTCAAGGAACTTAATGAAACCATTGCGCTTATGCAGAGCAACCAGGCAGAGCTGGCCAGCAAAATGGAAGAGCTGAACCAAAACTTGGCTGTATCTAACGAAAACCTTTCCCAACTAGACGCCCAGATTTTTAATCTTTCTTCTAAATTAGACGATATTAACGCCGCCGTACAGGGCACTCAGGGGACCGACGGGCAGAGCAATGCCGTCATGTTGCCTTCCGATATTTTCAACGAAGCCAAAAGCCATTTGAACAAGCAGGCTTATGATTTGGCAGTAACGGGCTTTAAACTGTATATTGACAAATATCCTGACGGGGAAAATATCCAACAGGCTTATATTTTCTTGGGGGACGCTTACTCCGCTTTAGGCCAGGCCCGTCCGGCGGCTATTGCGTATGCGACGGTGCTGCAAAAATTCCCTGAGAGCAAAGTCATTCCTACCGCGCGTCTGAAATATGCGCGCAGCATCATTCCCTTGGGCAAGACGGAAGAAGCCAAACGCTATTTTAATTCCATTGTGCAGGACTTTGGGCGTTCGCCCGAGGCCCAGCTGGCTAAAGAAGAACTGGCGAATTTAAAATAAATTATCATGAAAAAACTATATAGAACGCTAACGGCTGTTTTATTGGCAGGGCTGTGCGCTGGAGCGTTGTGGGCCGCGCCTAAGACGGACGTATATATCGGTATTACTTCTGCCGGAGCCAAACGCCTGCCGGTTATTGCCATGCCGGCCTTTACGTCTAAGGAAGATATTTCCTCCGCCGCACAGGAAGTACACGATACCCTGCGGGCCGATATCTTATACGGGCGCTATTTTGAAGTGTCTGAAGACGGCCCCGCTTATAATGCCAAAGAATTAAAAGAAGCCCTTTCCGGCTGGGCCAAGCAAAGAGCGGCCTATATGATTGGCGGGGATATCTCTTATGAAGAGCCCTACTACACCATTAAAATTTATGTTTATGATGTAATGACGCAGGCCCCTGTATTTGCCAAGGCGTTTAAAGGAAACAAAGCCAGCCTGCGCCGGTTGGCGCATATCGCGGCGGACCAGATTATCCAGACCCTGACCGGGCGGCGCGGTATTGCAGACACCAAAATTGCTTTTGCCAACAACTCCACCAAACATAAAGAGATTTATGTGGTGGATTATGACGGTCAAAACATGAAAAAATTGACCAACGACCGCAGCATTGCCTTGCTGCCGCGCTGGAGCAAAGACGGACGTATTTACTACACCACCTACCGCTATAAAAACCCGGATATTTTTGCCATTGATTTAAAAGCGGGTAAAATTGCCCCGGTCATTATCCGCGGGGGGCTGTCTTTGATTGGTGGTGTGTCGCCTGACGGCAAGGCGCTGGTATTTACCAGCTCCAAAGGGCCCAACCCCAGCATTTATATTTATAACTTGGAAACAGGGGAGAAAAAACAAATCACCAACCGCCAGTCGGTAGACGGGTCCCCTTCTTATTCTCCGGACGGCAAATACATTACCTTTGTATCCAACCGCGCCGGTAACCCGCAGATTTATGTGATGGAACTGGCCACCGGCCAAACCCGCCCGCTGACCAAGACGTTCAACTGGTCCGACAGCCCGCAATGGTCCCCCACCGGGGAGTGGATTGTATTTGCCGGGCGCGAGTCTCCCTATCACCCGTTTGATATTTTCTTGGTGGATTTGACCGGGACGCAGCTGCGCCGTTTGACGACCGACGCCGGCAGCAACGAAGACCCCACCTGGTCGCCTGACGGACGCTTTATCGCTTTTACCAGCACGCGCGACGGCGGGAAACGCAAACTCTATGTGATGGACGCTGACGGCAGTGCCCCGCATCTGGTGGCGGACTTGCCGGGGGAAACATTTACCCCGCATTGGTCTTTCTAAAAAAGATCCAGCTAGTAGAGCGGAGCCTGTTTGGCTCCGCTCTTTTTTATATGCTTTTGCTCTGTGAAGATAAGAGAAAAATTTAGGTACTGGAAGAAATAAATATATTCTGAGTGCAGCAGAAAACACTTAGAAGCTGGGTAGGAGCCTAAATAGAAGGAGCCCAAACACCAAGCAAGCGCAGCGCCGTGCAGCGCATTATAGATTGGGAAGAATAAAGCACTGTAAATCCCCGCGCTTTGGCGGGGATTTATCTGCAAGAGAGGGTTGGCTAGCGGTTTTTAATTACCTGCGTACCCGCAATAAAGTCGTGCAGGGCGCGTTTTTGTTTGGTCCAGCCTGCCATCATAAATCCGACACATAAAATAGCATAGGAGATGATTTTGGCAAAGCTTCGGCCGGATGCGCGAGCGAAACTGAGGCGTTGCCCATTAGTGTCTGTAACGCGCAGTCCAAAGAGCTGTTTGCCCCAAGTGGCTTGTTTGCGGGAGCTTTCAAAACAGGCAAAATAAAGCCAGAAAATAATCAGGTGTACCAGTTGCAGAAAAAAGATGACGCTGCAGAACATAAAGAAAGCGGAAGCCATTTCCATAGAAACCGTCTGGGTGTAAGAATATTCCTCTAAATACGGCGCCATGCGCAGCAAAGCATATCCAAGAAAAGGAATAGACAAAATAGTAACGGGAATGGAAATAATCACTGAGTCTATGATAAAAGCGCCGGTGCGTATCCAAAACCCCGCGTAAACGGGCTGGCCGGAAGTAACGGCTATGGTTCTGTGTTCCACTTCAGCAAAATTTTTGTTCATTTTGTTTTCTCCTTGGGTTTTCTGTAACAGCGACGGCAGCGGGCTTGATAAGCGTCTGTGGTGCCTACTACAATGCGCCGGGTGTCTTTGGTCATGCGCTGGGTAAAGCTGGCCGGATTGCCGCATTTGGTGCAGACGGCTAAGTTTTTGGTAACATATTCGGCCTTGGCCAGCAAAGCGGCGGTAACCTCAAATGGTTCGGCCCGGTAATCAGTATCCAAACCGGCTACGATAACGCGTTTGCCCATATTGGCCAGTTTCTCGCATACTTCTACAATGCCTTTGTCAAAAAAGTTCACTTCATCTATAGCAATGACCTGCGTGTCCTTTTCTACCAGCGGCAAAATCTCAGATGAATTTTTTACACAAGCGGCGTCCACTTTATTTTGATTGTGGCTGATAATGCTGCCAATGCCGTAGCGGGTGTCTAACTTGGAGTTGAACAACTGCACTTTCTGTTTGGCAATCAGCGCGGTGCGTACGCGGCGGATCAGCTCTTCGGTTTTGCCGGAGAACATACATCCGCAAATTACTTCTATCCAGCCCTGCTTTTTAAACATCAGGTTCGGGGTCATTTTCTCCTCTCTTTGCGATCTTCAAATTCTTGATTACATATCACGCAAATCGTTGGCGCTGCGCCACGGATACCAATACTGGTTCTGGTTTTGTATTTGGCTCTGTTTATTTTTAGCGTCGGTCCCGCATAAGATATTAATGCGGAAAGCAAAAGACAGGTTCTCGTTGCGGTCACGTACGGTTAATTCTACGATAGCGTCGTGAAAACGTTTGGAAAAGCGCGCCAACTTGTTAAAGGCCCGCCAGCTGCCGCTTTGCAGTTGGATATCCGTGCCCAGGTCCAAACTCCAGGTGGCGTCTGGCAGGCGCAGCCCGAAGTAAGTAGTAAAAGTGTAGCGGTTGGAATAGGTGCGGTACAGAGAATATGGGTCCTGGTAAGTATCATAATTGGTCAGCCCTATACCCAGCTGCTGCCCTTTGATAACAAAATTGGTTTGCGCCACTAAAGCTTGGTTTTTCTCAATGACATCATAGAGGTTCTGTACAAAGAGATTGACGGTCCCATTGGGGGAATTGTAACCCGCTTCCAGCAAAATAGGGTCTATGCGGTATTTTAAATGGTCCCAGGAAACTTTGCCGTTTTGGTCGTATTGGCTTAAACTAAATCCCGTTTCCAAGCGCACATACGTGTTAAAAGAAGGGCGGAAATAATCTTCAATATACAGTCGGTTGCGCTCTTCTCCGTGATCCGGAGAGGCACTATCGGTGGAAAGGGTGCCGGTGGAAAAGCGCTTAGTATATTGGTAGCCAAAATCCAGCGTGCCCAGCGGGGTGTCCGTCTGCAAATTTAAATCGGTGCCGATGCGTCCCACCCAGGCCGTTTTATCATTGTAATCTTTGTCTTCCAGCGTAACATGTTGGTCATAAAACACGCTGGGCAGAAAGGTCAGGTTGCGCGCCAGGCGAATGGACTTTTCCGTCGTCCAGCGGGCATTGCCTTCTTTTTGCCAAGCCTCTTCCATTAGTGAGGTGTTGTTGAAGTTGACCTCCATGCGGTGGCTTAAGCCGAAAAGCGGGTCCGTAAAGGGCATGAGCGTATATTCCAGTTGGGGCAGGTTGCGCTCTTTGGCAATAAATTCCCCGCGCTGCCAATCAAAGATATCTTGCTGCAAATAGCTTAAGCGCAGCGTAGAGCGGCGGCTTTGGCGCGAAAGAGAGAAGTTAGTTTCCTGGTCCGGAGTGAAAATATAGGGGTTGCCGCGGAAAAAGTCGTCGTTAAAATACGGGTCAGACACCATACGGAACTGCGTCTGAAACTGGTACAGCGCGCCGCCTGGATTATTAAAATGATCAGAGCTGTCATACATTTCCCACCAATATCCGCCGCGTATGCCCCAGCGTTTGGTGTCTTGCAGCTGGAAGGGGTGGCCGTCCACCGTATAATCTTCGTCTTTGGTGGAGTGGTCATTAATGTAATAAGCTTCCGCCGTACCGCGCAGAGTTTCGGTTTCCACCGCCATCAGCTCGGCCCCTAGTCCGATGCCGGATTTGGTGTAAAAATCTAAATTAATCTTAGGACGGAAACCCAAAACTTCGTCAAACACGGTAGAGGTCAGCAGACCAAAACCGGTGTTGTTGCTTTGCGTAAAATCCACATAAGTAGTCCAAGGTTTTTGGCTTTGCAAAGACCGCCAGTATACCGGCAGCCACAACACAGGAAATCCGTCCAAGCGAAACACCGCATTGGTGCCGAAAATGCGCTTTTGCGGGGACACTTTTACATTGCCCAGCGTAATGGTGTAGTGCGGGGGCTCTAAATTACAGCAGGTCAGTACGGCGTCTTTTAGCCGCTGGGTGCCGTCTAAGGAAGAAAGCTCCGCCGCAGAAATGACCCGCAGCGGCGGGTATTCGGTAGAGGTATTTTGAGCGTAGAAATCTTTCGTTTGGTAATTGACGGAGAGGTTTTCTCCTTCCAGTTTGCCGCCTTCTGCCGTTACCGTCATGGGCCCGACGGAAGAAACCGTCGTGTTTAGCTGATCCAGCGTAATGTCTTCTCCTACCGCCACCCGTTCCTGCCCGTCCTGAGTGTGTTGGGTGATGGTAACATCGCCTTGCAAATTAACTTTTTTGGCGGCCGGGTCGGCGGAAGCTTGCTGGGCTGTGAAATAGACAAAACCATTCTCTTCCTCTGGCTGGGGCAGCGCATTATCAGCCCCGTACAGAAAGGAGGCGGGTCCGCTGATAAGTAAAAGCAAGAGGGGGAGAATGCGTTTCATTTATTTTTTAGATTCCTGATGAATGGCGTACATGGCTGCGCCTACGCCGCCTATGTTGGGGTTTTGCGACACCAGCAGTTTAAGCTTTTTAAACGGCGTTTGAATTTGCTGGTGGTGCAGCACATTTTCCACCGCCGGCAGGAAGTATTTGGCCGCGCCGGAAACCCCGCCGGTAAGCACTACGGTATCTACGTCCAGCACCAGGCATACATTGGCTATGCCAATGCCTAAGAAAAAGCCGGTGTCTTCCCAGATTTTCAGCGCCAGCGGGCAGCCCTGCTCTGCCGCGCGGGACACGAGCTCTATTTTAAAATTCTGCTCTTTTTGCACCATTTTGGCTAAAATAGACTGCGGGTGCTCCAAAATGCCTTCCATCACGCGCCGGCGAATGCCGATGGTGCCCACAAACGCTTCCAAACAACCCCGCGCGCCGCAGCCGCATTGGGGGCCGGTCTTGACGTTGGCTATTTTGGCGTGCCCAATTTCGCCTGAGGTGCCGTTGGAGCCCTGGTAAAGCTCTTTGTTGATAATCAGCCCGCCCCCTACGCCGGTGCCCAGCGTAATGACCAGCACATTGGTGGCCTGGCGCTGAAGTACGCTTTCGTACACGCCCCAGGCGGCCAGGGTGGCGTCGTTGGCTACATAAGGCCGTATGCCGGTGTGCTTTTCCAAAATATCCGCCAGCGGCCAGTCGTCCACGTCTTTAAATTTTAAATTGGGGTTGTAGCGTAAAATGCCGCGCTGGTTGTCCACGTCGCCCGGAGCGCCTACGCCTACGGCGATGGTCTGGTCCGGGAATTTGGCCTTGATTTGGTTAACAAAGCCGGCAATTTGCTTTAAAAATTCTTCCGCGCCGTGTTCGTAGTTGGTTTCCACTTTTTCTTTGCGGATAATTTCACCCTTTTCATTCATCACATACAGCTTTACAAAAGTACCGCCAATATCCACTCCGATTCCAATCATACTTCCGGCTCCTTGTTTTTCGGATGAGCGTGTTGGTATACGCTTTTTAGTTTTTCCAGCGACACGTGGGTGTACACCTGCGTGGCCGCCAGGCTTTTATGTCCCAGCATTTCCTGCAAACTGCGCAAGTCACAGCCGTTGTTGAGCAAATGCGTCGCAAACGAATGGCGCAGGCTGTGCGGGCTGATTTTTCGCGCTATGCCCGACTGTATGGCTAAATTTTTAAAAATATAGGCCAGCCCGTCCCCGGTCAGCGGCGTGCCGTTTTTGTTTAAAAACAGCGCGTCCTGCCCCTGGGGGTGGGGGCGCGTGGCTAAATAATCTTTAATGGCTTTGAGCGCCGCGTCCGTTACCGGCACGTAGCGTTCTTTGTTGCCTTTGCCCAACACCTTTACTACGCCGTTGAAAAAATCCACATCGGCTATTTTCAGCCCCGTCACTTCGCTGCGGCGCAGACCGCTGGAATAAATCAACTCAAAGAGCGCCCGGTTGCGCGCGGCGTAGCGGCCCTTTTCCGCGGCGGTGTCTATTAAGCGGTCTGCCTCGTCTGTAGTCAAAAATTTGGGCAGCAGCCGCTCCCGCTTGGGCGCAGGCAGCAGTTTGAACGGGTCCTGCGTGATGTGCCCTTGCTCCAGTAAATAATGGGTAAAACTGCGCAGCGCCGCTATTTTGCGCAGCACCGTATTGCGCGCCGGGTGCTTTTCTGAAAGTTCGGCTAAAAAAGAGCGTATTAACGCCGGGGTAAACCCGCGTGAAACATCTGCTTTGCGCCGGGCGCAGAAGTCGGCAAATTCCCGCAAATCTTCTCCGTATCCCTGCCAGGTGTGGGGGGAAAAGTTTTTATTTTGCAAATGCAGCAAAAACGCTTCCGTCCATTTTTCCACGTCCGGCCTCCGGCTTTTAGGCTTTTTGTTCGTGCTGGGCTTTGATTTTCTCAATTTCCTGCGGGGAAATAGTTACAATGTTGCGGCATTTGGGGTAGCCCGAGCACCCCAGAAAATAGCCCCGTTTGGAGCTGCGCAGCACCATTTTTTTGCCGCATTTGTCGCATACATGGTCTGTAAGTATCGGCCCGGAAGACACCACTTTGTTCCCTTCTGCGTCTATGGAATAGGTGTTTTTACATTTGGGGTAGGCAGAGCACGCCATAAACTTGCCTCTCCGCCCGGTGCGTATGACCATGGGTGCACCGCATTTGTCACAAATTTCATTGGTGGTCTGCGGCGTGATTTTTTCGCCTTCTTTGCCTAAATTGATTTTGCCTTTGCAGGCGGCGTCTGAGCAGACCAAATACTGCCCAAAGCGGCTGGTTTTCAGCAGCATCGGCTTGCCGCAGAGGGGGCATTTTTCGTCTGTTTGTTTGGCGCCGGGGCGCTGCATTTCTTTGTCGGCCTGGTCCAGCTCTTTTTGGAAAGGGACATAGAAATCGCTGAGCAAGTCCACCCATTTTTGGGCGCCTTCGGCCACTTCGTCCAGTTTTTCTTCTACGCCGGCGGTGTAAGAGAGGTCCATAATCTCTTTAAAGAATTCTTTCAAACTCTCCGTTACGGTAATGCCTAGCTCGGTGGCTACCAGCTTATTGCTTTTAGGCTGGCGGGCAATGTATTTGCGGTCCAAAATGGTCTTAATAGTCGGCGCATAGGTGGACGGGCGGCCGATGCCGTGTTTTTCCAGCGTTTTAATCAAGCTGGCTTCGTTGTAATACGGCGGCGGCGTAGTCTTATGGTCTTTGGTGGCGATTTCTTTTAAGTTCAGCGCGTCCCCTTCCGCCAGTTCCGGCAGCAGGGCCGACTCCTCGTTTTCTTCTTCTTCATCGTCTTTATAAACAGACAAATAACCCGGGAACTTGACGGTGCGCCCGCCCGCGCGCAGCAGGCACTCTTCGTTGGTGCCGGCCTGGATATCTACGGTAACGGTGTTAAACACCGCCTCTGCCATTTGGCTGGCCACAAAACGCAGCCAAATCAGCTCATAGAGTTTGTATTGGTCTGCTGTTAAGTATTGCTTTATGCTTTGCGGGGTGCGGCGCACATCGGTGGGGTGAATAGACTCGTGCGCTTCCTGCGCGCCTTTGACTTTGCTTTTATACACAGGCGCGTGTGCCGGGGCATATTCAGCACCGTATTTTTCGGCGATAAATTTTTGGGTTTGCTCCTGCAGTAGTTTGGAAACGTTGAAAGAGTCCGTTCTCATATAGGTAATCAAACCGATGGTCTGCCCGGCTATTTCTATACCTTCGTATAGGTGCTGGGCCGTCATCATCGTTTTTTGGGAAGGGAAACCCAGCTTGTTGTAAGCGTCCTGCTGCATAGAGCTGGTGATAAAGGGCGGTTTGGGTTTTTGTTTAACCGCTTTCTTTTCTATTTTAGCTACCGTGCACGGGCCCTGGCGCAGTAGGGTGCTGACGGGGGCCAATGTTTCAGGTTTGTCAAAAACGGTGTTTTTTACTTTGTAGTCTTCGGCAAAGAGATGATAGGTTTTGGTCTGCTCCACATTTTTGCCCTGCCACTTCAAAAGCCGCGCCCAAAACAGCGGCTGGGCGCCCGGTTTTTCAAACTGGGCTTTGAGAGACCAATAGGGCTGCTCCTGAAACTGGGCGATTTCTTTGGCCCGCTCCGTCAATAGACGCACCGCCACAGACTGCACGCGCCCGGCAGAAAGGCCGGAGGTGATTTTCTTCCACAAAAGCGGGGAAAGTTTGTAGCCCACAATGCGGTCCAAAATGCGCCGCGCCTGCTGGGCGTTAACTAAATTGTCATCAATTTTACGCGCGTGCGCAAAGGATTCTTTAATGGCGGCCGGCGTAATTTCGTGAAAGTAAATGCGCTGGTAGCGGTCTTTGGGCAGTTTTAACAGCTCCACCAAATGCCAGGCAATAGCTTCCCCTTCGCGGTCAGGGTCGGTAGCCAGGTAAATTTCAGAGGCGTTCTTGGCGGCGGCCTCCAGTTCTTTAATCAATTTTTTGGCCCGTTCCACCGGCTGGTAGGTGGGTTTAAAGCCGTTGGCAATATCTACGCCCATATCGTGCGAGGGCAAATCCCGCACGTGGCCGAAAGAGCTGCGCACCAAATAGTCGCCGCCCAAAATTTTGCTGATGGTTTTCTGTTTGGTCGGGGATTCTACGATAACAAGTTTTTTGCCTTTGATATTGTTGGTAGCCATAAGTATCCTTCAAATAAAAATTAAAATTTGCTCTTGCTGTACAGCCCGGCGCGGCAGCTGAGCAGGCCCTGCACTTCCAGTTCAAACAAAACCGCCGCCGCTTCCGGCACGCTCAGCCCCAGGGCTTCTACCAGCTGGTCTGCGGTCATCTCCTGGGTGCCGATATATTCCAGCACGCGTTTGTGCGTGTCCGGCAGCTGCGTTTGCGGCGGTTGCTGCTGCAAAGCATCGGCCGGAGCCTGTAAATCAAACAGGCCGGGGTTCGGTATATAGTCTATTATATCTTTTACGCTGGTGACAACGCCTGCCCCGTCCCGTATTAAATTATTGGGGCCGGCGCTTTGCGGGCTGTCTATAGGGCCGGGCACAGCCAGAACATCTTTGCCCATTTCCAGCGCCAGCTTGGCGGTAATGAGCGCGCCGGATTTTATTTCGCCTTCTACGACGACTACTACCTCAGACAACGCCGCAATAATGCGGTTTCTGCGCGGGAAATGAAAGGCGTTGGGCGGTTTATTGAAAGGGAGCTCTGACACAATGGCCCCGCCGTGCTGCAGTATGGCGCGGGCCAGCTCGCGGTTTTCCGGCGGATAACAGCGGCCCAGGCCGGTGCCGATGACGGCTACAGTGGGCTTTTTAAGCCGCACCGCGGCGGCGTGGCATTGGCTGTCTACGCCGCGGGCAAGCCCGCTGACAATAACTGCCCCCGCCTCAGCCACTCCTTCTGCCAATGTGGCGGCGGCGCGCCGCCCGTAAGCGGTAATCTTGCGCGTGCCCACCATACCCACACAGGCTTGATTGGCCCTGGGCAGCTGCCCCAGCACATACAAAGCCACCGGGGCCTCTTTGATGTTGCGCAAAGCCTGCGGGTATTCTTCATCTTCCGGGATAAGAATACGTCCGCCGTATTTTTCGGTCTTTTCCAGCTCTTCCTGCGGGTTAATGGCAAAGGCTTCGCGCAGAAAATGCGCCGCGGTGGACGGGTTCATCTGCGCCTGGCGGGCTAAGGTGTCTGCGTCTTGTTTGAGGATTTCTTCGGCGGAGCCGAAGATGTCTATCAGCCGCGCCAGCCAATCGGCCCGTAAATACAAAAAAGCATTAATGCGTATGCGCGCCAGGCGCTCCTGCAGAGAAACGCTCATAAATCAGGCACCCCCTTGCGGTCCAGCGGGCGGTATTGCAATACTTCCATTAAATGGGCGTTTTCAATTTGCTCTTTACCCTCTAAATCCGCAATCGTACGGGCGGTTTTAAGCACTTTGTCTAAGCTGCGTGCGCTAAGGCCAAACTTGCGCATAGCCGCTTCCAAAATGGCGTCCGCCCCGGCAGGCAGGGGGCAAAACTCTTTGATTTGCTGGGGCGTCATAAAAGCGTTGGCGGTGGTGGCAGTACCTTTAAAGCGTGCCTGCTGCCGCTGGCGCGCGGCCAAAACACGCGCGGCAATTTGGGCAGAGGGGTCGCCTTCGGCGGCTTTATTCCAGTCGCTGTACGTGACGGGGTTTAAATTAACGGTTAAATCTATGCGGTCCAACAGCGGGCCCGAAATTTTAGACTGGTAGCGGCTGATTTGCACCGGGGAGCAGGTGCAAGCTTTATGCGGGTGGCCCAAATTGCCGCAGGGGCAGGGGTTCATAGCCGCAATGAGCGTAAAGCGGGCCGGATAGGTGACCGTTTCTTTGGCGCGCGAAATGGTAACATAGCCGTTTTCCAGCGGTTGGCGAAGTACTTCTAAGGTAGAGCGGGAAAACTCGGCAAATTCGTCCAAAAACAGCACGCCGTTGTGCGCCAAGGACACTTCCCCGGGGCGCGGGTTGCTGCCGCCGCCGATTAAAGCGGCTTCGGAAATAGTGTGGTGCGGATCCCGAAAAGGGCGCGCGTGCAGGCGGCGGGTCATTTTTCCCAGCAAATTGCAGACGGAATAAATCTTGGTGATTTCCAGACTCTCTTCTTCAGAAAGCGGCGGCAGTATGCCTGCAAAACGCTTAGCCAGCATGCTTTTGCCGGTACCCGGCAGGCCAATTAGCAGCACATTGTGCCCGCCAGCGGCGGCAATTTCTAAGGCGCGTTTGGCTACGGCCTGCCCTTTGACATCAGAAAAGTCCAGCGGGCTAGGCGGCGTGTCCTCTGGCGGCGGTACATAGGCCATTTGCACTTGTTCCTGCGGCAGTTTGCCTTCCAGCCAGTCTGCCAAATCGCGCAGGGTGCGCGGGGTAATAAAAGAGCCGCCGGCGCTTTGTCCTTCCAAAAAATTATCCGGCGCAATAACGGCGGTGCGGACTTGGTTTTTGACGGAAATCAACATAGGCAGCACCCCGGCGCAGGGGCGCAAAGAGCCGTCTAAGGCCAGCTCCCCCAGCAGAAGCAGGGTGCTCAGTTTTTCCGCCGCTTCTTTAGACAGTGCCCCCGATGCAGCCAAAATGCCGGCGGCAATCGGCAGGTCAAACTGGGTGCCGCTTTTGCGTTTTTCGGCGGGGCTTAAATTGACGGTAATGCGTTTGAGCGGGAAATCAAAGCCGCTGTTGCGTATGGCGGCTATGACGCGCTCTTTGCTTTCTTTTACCTCAGCGTCTGGCAACCCCACGACGGAGAAGGTGGGCATTCCCGAAGAAATGTCCACCTCACTCACTACTTCAAAACCGTCTATGCCCCGCAGGGCGCAGGTACGGACGCTGGCAAGCATATTAAATAAAGTTCAGTACAATTTGCTGCGGCGAAATGCCCATTACCGTAAAGTTCACATTATAACTGCGGATAATTTTGGCGGTCAGCTCTTCGCCGGAAGAAATGTTCGCCGAGATTTCAAAGTAAGCGTCTGAATTGGTGTATTTGACAAGGTTAAAATCTTCAATTTCGCGCATTTCTTTGAAAATATCCTGTATCTGTTTAAGCCGCTCAATGCTTTTTACGTTTTGCACCACCACATTGAATTTAGTGGCGGAATTGATGGCGGCGTTAATGGGCTCAATCAGCTGTTTGGCGGCAGCTTCACACGCGGCGGAAACGGATTTCTGCGCGGCGATGTCTTCCATTGGGTCTAACCCGCTTACTTGGTCCGCCGCTTCGCCGACGATTTGGTAATTTTTGGTGGAAGCCACCTTTAAATTGGCGCGGGCGCGGTAGGTTTTAAACGGAGAAGAAATGCCCGGCAGCGCCTGCAGCGGCGCGGTGTTGACATCGGCCATAATGATAAAACGCGCCCCGTCCAGGCGGGCCTGGTCAATGACCGGGGTCGGGTTATCTAAATTGTTTTGGCTTAAATTGTCGCCGTTGACTAAGGCGTAGGGCTGGTCTTTTAAAGCGCGGTAAATGGCTTGTTTGCACTCTTGCTTTAAAGATACCTCTTCTCCTACCATTTCGCGAGAAGTGATTAAAATGGCGGTGCGTTTGGCAAAAGCGTCGGCCTCAGACTCTTTGATAATATCGCTGATGTCTTTGACCAACACCATCACGCGCACGCGGGTGTACCACTGGTCCCCTTTGCGGTACGCTTTTTGCACGTAGCCGCGGCGGATAAAGCCGGCAGATTTGGAGGTAATTTTGTCCTCTACCAGCTGGGCTTGCTCTACCGTAGTGGAAGAAGAGATAAAAATACCGGCCACTTTTTCCACAGCGGCGCGCTGGGCGGCCAGCTCGCCTTCTTTTTTCATGGCGGAGATATTGTTCTCATCATAGGGAACCAACGATTCCGCCACCACATATTCCCCTTCCCCCTTCGGGCCGATGTGCAGCCCGCGGCAGGCAGAAAGGCTTAGTACGCCGATGCATACGATGAGTAAAAGTTTTTTCATTATTTATTCTCCTGCGTTTGCGGGTTAATTCCGCCCGCCTGCAATTTTTCGCGGGAGATGCGCATAATTACCGTGCAGCCGCCGTCGTCTAAATATTCGGTGGAGACCAACTCCATATCATTTAAAATCCCGCTGGAAGAGGTGTGAATGGTGGACCCTTCAGACACCGCGTCTACAATTTGTACATTGCTTTCCAAATTGGCGCCGTAGAGCACTTCCGTCGCGCGCTGGTAAGCGTGTGCGATAGCCGCTTCGCGCGAGAGAATACGCCGCTGGGAGTCGCTTTGGTGGGCCGGATTGGCCGCGCCAAAACCGCGCACCCAAAGGTATTCATCGTCGGTCAGCGTATCGTTAAACTGTGGGGCGATGGCGCCGTCTTTAACGGCGCTTTTCATATGGGCCGAGCAGGCCCCCAAGCAAAGAAGTCCAGCCAGTAAAAGGGTCAGTTTTTTCATCTTAACAGCTCCGAAAGTATTTTGACATAGGTGCTGGGTGCGC
This sequence comes from uncultured Elusimicrobiales bacterium, assembly GCA_944326725.1. Lineage (GTDB taxonomy): Bacteria > Elusimicrobiota > Elusimicrobia > Elusimicrobiales > Elusimicrobiaceae > Avelusimicrobium. The sequence goes on from CALVFA010000051.1 coordinate 21,719, forward strand.
AGACGTTTTCATAGTTAATCACGCCGCAGCGGATCAGCATGATCTCCAGCATATGGGTCAGGATATCATAGAAATTCTCTCTGACCGAAGGCTCGCAGTTTTCCGTTTCCGGGCCTAAAATGACGGCCCCTTTGAGCTTTTTATTATCGCACAAGTTGGCGATTTTGAAAGCAGAGGAAATGATGTTTTCCGTAGAATAAGAGGAGCGCACCGCCAGCTCCGGCCCGCCGGGAATGCCCAGCTCTTTGGCGCGCTGCTGCAAGGCAAACACCAGCCAGTTCATCATATTGGAATGATTCTGCGGGTAGAAAAAGCCGATGCGGCCCCATTCCCCGTTGCCCGCCACCGGAGCGGAGTTGACTTCGTCCGGGAATTTTTGGGCGATGAGGCTGTGTTGGTCTTCTCCGGTGGTGGCCAGCAGTTGGTCAAAAATGGCGGTGGCGGAGCGTTTTTCCTTAGCTTCATTGGGGAAAATCAATTTTTCCAGCACGCGTACGCGGCGGATAGCGCGTGACACCGTGCCCAAGGACATATTGGGGTGTCCAAAAAAGCGGTTGATGTCTTCATTGGTAATATCAATGCCGTTGCTGTTGAGCATTTTTTGGATAATGCGCGTACGCGCCGGCCCGGAAGCCGGTTTTAAATCGGAAATCCAACCGGAGTCTAATTTGAAATTGAGCAGCTCTTCCAACTTGGCCAGGCTTTCCGGCGGATATTTGGAAGTGATGACAATTTGTTTTTGTTGTTTGCGGAAATCATTGAGCAATTTAGACAAATGCACGCGGTTTTGCTCGTTAATGGCAATTAAATGGATATCGTCAATCAGCAAGGCTTTGACCGAGCTGACAAAGCTTTCAAATTTATCCATATTGCCTTCCATTACATAGCGCTGTATACCGCGCGAGAGGCGCACGCCATTTGTAATGAAAATGTTTTCCTGTCCGTATTTATTAGACAGCGCATAACCTATGGCATGCAGAAAGTGGGTTTTGCCTGTGCCGCTGGCTCCGTGCAGTACAAGCGGGTTGTAGAGCTTGCCCGGGTTGTCAATGACGGAAATAGCCGTAGCATGTGCAAAGCGGTTAATGGAGATAGTCATATTCTCCAAGGTATAGGTAGGCACCAAGGGTACTTCCAGCGGCCAATTGTGTTTCTTAAGCTCAGACAAAGGCAGCTCAATGGAATGGTCAATGGTGCGTGTTTTTTCTAAAAATGTGCCAGCCGGCCGTTGGCGGCGACGTAAAATCGTGGCTCCGTGTTTTTCTTCTTGTGGCGCTTCCGCTGCGGCTGCTGGTTCCGCCGGCATTTGTGGCGCAGCTGGTGCATGGGGTTGCGGCGCTTGCGGCGCGGCGGGTGCTTGCGGCGGTTGCGGCGCTTGCGGCGCGGCAGGGGCCTGTGGCTGTGGTTTGCGTTTAATACGGAAAATGGGTTTTTTCTCCCCGTTATTTTCTGGCATTTTCTTCTCCGTTATGGGTGTAGGCGGCGGGATAACCCTGTTTTCCCGTTGGGCCTGGTAATCGGTGGTGGCCGGAGTTCCTTGCTCTTCGGAATCTTCGGCGTTGACCGCGACTAAGCGGTCTGTATCAGTATCAAAATTTTGTGCCGGCTCAGGTTCTAAAGACTCTTTTATAACTGGGTCTGATTCTGTTTGAGATTCAGCCGGCGCAGGGACATCTGCTTCAGGAGAAGAGGTATCTTCTGCTGGCTCTAAAAGGGGCGCTTTTGCCAAGTCCTGAGGTGCCTGTGGTACGGCCTTAGCCATGGAAGCGTCGGGCAGTTCTTCTTTGGGAGGAACCGTTCTTACTTCTTCCTGCAAAGGTTTTTTCTCTTTGGAGGCCGCTAACAACTGCTCAAAAGGATCCATCACTTCTTGGTCTTCTTGCGTTTGCTCTTCAAAACGTCCAAAAGAGGAAGGCAACGGCATATAAGCCCGCGTCTTATCTAAAGAAATATCCACATCGGACAGAGGCCCCTTTTGGAGGGAATCGGGCGGAGTTTGCTCTTTTTCTTTTTGAATTTGGGCATGCTGCAGAAAGCTTAAATCTTTTTGGGTAATACGCTCCGTGATATTGGCGATATCTTCCAAATCAATAAAACTAGTCTGGTCTTTTATCTTTTGGTCAAAGATGTTAAAAGAAGCGGTTTCGGTGTCTGTTTTCTCAGTCTCCGGTTTTTCTTCTTTTTCAGCTGTGCCCGCGGTTTGCATTTTTTGCGTACTGGCTAAAGGCTCAGCCGCAGCGGCGTCAGGAAGCACTCCCTTAGCAACGGGGTCTTGTTTGTTCTCTTGTTTCGGCTCTTCCTTTTTCGGAGGCAAAGGATTTTGTTTTTGCGGCAAATTATCTAAATCCACAAACATATCGTATTTGGTTTCCGCCAAAAAGATATCGTCTAAAGATTGGCCTAACATGGTGCCTTCCATGTCTTTAATTAACATATCGCGGTCACTTAAAGGCAAATCGGGATCTGCCGTTGGGCGTGTTGTGTCCGTTGCTGGTGTATCTGGTCCAGCAGGCAGCATATCCTGGGGAAGTTGCTCCGCCCCGGATACTGCTTGCACTTGCAAATCAATATCTTCCTTCTTTCCCAGTATGCAAGGAGCCTTGTCCGTTTCGGAAATAGGGGGTTGGTCCGACCAAAAATCATCAGATTCTACTGAGGTTAAGCCATCTGCCTCTGCTGGTTCTGTCTCTGGTTCTGCCGGTTCGGGCAGGGACTGTTCAGGTTCTTCTTGAGGTGCAGCCGGCGCTTGCGGTGCTGCCGTTTGCTGCACAGGCATATCTATAAGTTCTTCTTGTGCGGAAAGAACGGGGGTTGTTGCCTCTTCTTCAGAAACGGGGACTTCCGGTGTATCTTGATGACGGAAAGAAATGAAATTTCCTTTGTTTTTGAGTTTTATTTCCGTCACAGATTGCGGTTTTTTTTCTTCGTTTGATGCCGTTTCCTGCGGCAGATCAGAACGGTACCCCTCTTGGTCAATTTCCTCCAATGTTTTGGCAATTTGGGGGATCTCTTCTTCCGGAGAAGCCAAATCTATTTGTTTTTGTTCAAATTGGTCTATTTCAGGTTTTGCAGGAGCAACCGGGGCTTCGTCCTGACGGGCGGAACGGAAAAAACTTTCAGAAGGATCCAGTGTAATAAAAGTAGGGAACTCTTTATCTTCTTTGTCGGTGTGGGAGTTAAAGAGCGGATTGCCCAAAGGACCTCCAGGCACAAATTCATTAACTTTTTTGGCTTGTTCTATGCCTTCCCTCACAGCTACGCGGATTTTTTCCAGGGTGTCTTCGTCTAAATCGTCCGGCAAAGCAAAACGGTATACATAGGGAGCCAAAGCCGGCTGCGGAGCCTGTGCGTAGCCCTGTAATTTCTTAAAAATTAAACGCGCATCATGCTCCGTCCCGTCAATAAGCAGGGCGTAAGAGATAGCATTGTCTTTAGGACGAATGCTGGAGATAATATCCCACTGGGTAATCATTTTCCCTCTATGATTTTCACTCCCGCACTGGCGCCGATGCGGGTGGCACCGGCTGCCACCATGGCATCAAAATCTTCCCGCGTGCGTACGCCGCCGGAAGCTTTCACTTGCATGGAAGCCGGCACATGGGCCCGCATTAAAGCTACATCTTCCGCGGTAGCTCCGCCTCCGGTGAAACCGGTGGAAGTTTTTACAAAATCAGCGCCCGCCTGAGTGGAAAGTTCGCAAGCTTTTATTTTTTCTTCTTCCGTCAACACGGAGGTTTCAATAATTACTTTTAATGTAAAATTGTCTCCGGCGTGCCGTACGGCGGTAATGTCTTTTAACACGGTGTCGTAGTCTTTGCTTTTTAAAGCGCCGATGTTGATAACCATATCCAGTTCATCGGCACCGTTTTTCAAAGCGTCCTTGGCCTCAAATACTTTGCTTTCTGTGGTGTTGGCTCCCAACGGGAAACCAATGACCGTGCATACTTTTACGTCGCTTCCTTGTAACTGCTTTTTGCAAAACGGCACCCAATAAGGGTTTACGCATACGCTGAAAAAACCATATTGGCGTGCTTCGTCACATAAGGTCTTAATAGAGGCTTCATCAGCCTGGGGTTTGAGTAAAGTATGGTCTATGTATTTGGCCAAGTTCATAATACGCATCCTTTTAGTTGAAGTTAATAATGCGGGTAAATTTTTCCGCGATTAACGCCTGCCCGCCTACCAGCGCACCGTCCACATCCGGCTGGGCCATAATTTCATCTACATTGCTGTCTTTTACGCTGCCGCCGTAAAGAATGCGGGTGGCGTCAGCAAAAGCCTGGCCGTATTTGTTGGCCAAGAACTGGCGGATAGCCGCGTGCACTTCTTGCGCCTGGTCCGGGGTGGCAGTTTTGCCGGTGCCAATGGCCCACACCGGTTCATAGGCGATAATTAAGCCTTTCAACTCTTCCGCCGTAAAACCTTTTAAACCGTTTTCCAGCTGGCTGTCAATGACGGCAATGGTTTCGTTGGCTTCGCGCTGGGCCAACGTTTCGCCTACGCAGAAAATGATGGTTAAGCCATGGCGTAGGGCAGCAGCTACTTTTTTATTCAAAATCTCGTCAGTATCCCCAAACACGCTGCGGCGTTCGCTGTGGCCTAAAATCGTGTGCGTGGCACCGGCGTCTTTGGCTTGAACGGGGGAAACGGCGCTGGTAAAAGCTCCTTTATCTTCCCAGTGAATATCTTGGGAGGCTATTTCAATGGCAGAGCCTTTGGCCAGTTTGGCCACTTCGGATAAAGAGGTAAAAGAGGGGGCTACGATAATTTCTGCGTTATTTTTATTTTCTGCTTTTTTCAAAGCTTCAATAAGGGCGGCAGATTCAGCCAGCGTATTGTGCATTTTCCAGTTTCCGGCGATAATAGGCGTTCTTTTGGTCATTTCATTTTCCTCTTATATAAATAAAATATATTTGTCGCCTTAGGATAAGACGACCTATTATAGATAGTATCATAAAAAATCATGTTTTTAAAGGGGCAATCCCCCTTTTGGGGTAAGTTTGTCTGTTTTTTAAACTCCGATAGAGAATGCTCGGCGACAGCGGGGCTGGACGGCAAGTGCAATGAGCCCTATATAAACAGATGGTAGCTGGAATTGACAATAGGAACAGCTGTTTCGTGGGGCAGTTTATTTGTGCTGGAGGAAGGACGGTAGAATTTCCTTAGCTGGTTTCACTGCGTTTCTTTTGGAGAAAAACCTATAAAAAACCCCGCTTGTAAGCGGGGTTTCTGTTGAAAAGATAGTGCTTATTGAACTCCGTGCATCCACTGTTTGATTTTGCGGGCCATAATCCACATAACAACACCAAACAGCATAGAGCCCAAAGCGGGCACAGAGAACAGCGTAGTAAGGCTCCAGGATTCGTAGTAACTGGCGAGCCAACCTGCCAACAGGTTGCCAAAGAAGCTGGCGGCTAACCAAACGCCCATCAACATAGACATGAATTTAGCCGGAGCCAATTTGGACACCATGGACAATCCTACCGGGGAGAGACACAGCTCACCCATCGTGCAGAACATATAGGTGATAACCAACCAGATGGCACTTACGGGGCCGCTGGAAGCGTAAATGCTGGCACCAATGACAATGGCGGCAAAACCGACGCCTTGCAGAAATAAGCCCCAGCCAAATTTGGTGGGAATACTCGGGTTTTTATCACCCAAGCGGATCCATAATTTGGCAAACAACGGCGCAAACAGCACCACGAAAATGGGGTTGACGGCCTGGAAGTAAGACGCTTTCAAAGTCACTTCTCCAATGAAAGGAAGTACCGGGGTTAAGTCAGTGGCCTCTTTAGCAAAGAAGTTCAAAGATGTGCCGGCCTGTTCAAAGAAAGCGAAGAAGAAAATAGCAAAGAACACAAAGGTAAAGATGGCTTTAATCTTGTCCCACTCCTCCGAGGTAAGGGGCTTGTTGGCTTCTTCGGCGCGGGCTTTTTCCGTGGCGTCGTTGGCCAAATCCGTTCCTTTGGTAACAGGGTGCAGACCAATGTGTCCCAAATATTTGTTTTGGGAAACCAAGTACCAAATTAAACCAATAAGCATACCCGTACCGGCAGCCATAAAGCCGTATTTCCATTTATAGGCTTCCAATGCGTTCATAGGATCATGCGGTTCACCCAAGAAGCCGCAGACAAACGGAGCGAAGAAAGCTCCTAAGTTAATCCCCATATAGAAGATAGTAAAACCGCCGTCTCTTCTGGGGTCATTGGGTTCGTAGAGTTCGCCTACGATGCTGGAAATATTCGGTTTAAAGAAACCATTGCCGATAACAATCAGCGTTAAGCCGGTAGCCAAAGCGACAACCGGGGAAATGATTTCATACGAAGCCAGTATAAACTGCCCCAATGCCATCAGAATGGCGCCGATGGTAATAGAATGGCGTTTGCCGATGTATCTGTCGGCCAAGTAACCTCCCAGCACCGGGGTTAAATAAACTAAGGCGGTAAACATACCGTAAATTTTGCTGGAGGTGGCCTTGCTGAAACCAATGACGGTGCTGATCATGAACAATGCCAGCAACGCGCGCATGCCGTAATAGTTAAAACGTTCCCACATTTCAACCATAAAAAGCATATATAAAGCTTTCGGTTGACCTTGTTTGGTTACGTTGTGTTTTACTTCTTCATCAGTCATTTATTTCTCCTTCTTATTTACAAGGGTACTCTATATTGTACAAAAAAACGAGAAGCAAATTGGGATAAAATTTACAGACCGGCAGGCAAGAAATAGAGGAAAGCTTCTTGCATCAGAAGAAAAGAATGGTACAGCGTATATATAACATAAGCAGAAAAAAGCATAATGCCCGCCGTCCAGCACCATTTGGCACGCAGGCTTAATTTATGGGAGAGCCATACCGTAATTAAAGAGAACGGACCTGCAAGCAGTGTTAAAAGCAATATGCCACCATGGTCATACCAAAAGCCCATGCCGGGCAAAAGCGGTTTGCCGCAGTAGCGGCAATAGCAGTCGGTTTCTTCCACCGGGCGGCGGCAGCGCGGGCAGGGACTCATCAAATATCCTCCCCTCTGCTGCGCAGCGCGCGTTTAATGCGGCTGCGGGCATTGGCGGTTTTAGCAAATTCCAGCCAGTCACGTCTGGGGGCGGCGTTTTTCTTAGTGATGATTTCGCACACGTCGCCTGTTTTAAATACATAGTCCATGCTGACCATGCGGTTGTTTACTTTGGCGCCCATATAATGTTCGCCGATATCTGTGTGAATGGCAAAGGCAAAATCAATGGGGGTGGACCCTTCCGGCAGGGGCTTTACATCTGCCTGCGGGGTAAAGACAAATACTTGCTGTAAATTGATGTCTGTTTTGAACCCTTCCAAAAACTCGCGCGGGGCGGTCAAATCCCGCTGCCATTCAATCCATTGGCGTATCCAGTTAATTTTTTCGTCAAAGTTTTTGTCTTTTTTGCCCGCGCCCAGTTTGTATCTCCAGTGGGCGGCAATACCATATTCGCAGGTGCGGTGCATTTCTTCGGTGCGGATTTGTATTTCGACAATGTCGCCGGTGGGCACCAGCACGGTGGTGTGTATGCTTTGGTACATATTGGATTTGGGGGTGGCAATATAGTCGGTAAACGTGCCTGCCAGCGGCTTAAAGCGGGAATGCACCACCCCAAGCGCCTTGTAGCAGTCTGATAAATTTTTGGTAATAATGCGCACGCCCAAAGAGTCTTGGATTTCCGCAAACGTCAAATGCTGTTTTTGCATTTTGCGGTAAATGGAATAATAGTTTTTGGCGCGGGAAAGCAGACGATAATCTATTCCTTCTTCTTTCAGCGCCGGCTCCAATAATTTTTTAAATGCGTTTAAGGTGGCTTCGCGGTCTGCGGTACGTTTTTCCACCTGTTCTACTAGGTCTTTAAATTCTTCCGGGTGGAGATATTTAAATGCCAAATCTTCCAGCTCGGTTTTTATAGTGAACATGCCCAAACGCTGGGCCAACGGAGCATAGAGGGTGATGGTTTCGTAGGATTTAAATTGCTGTTTTTCCGGCGGCATAACGTCCATCGTACGCATATTGTGGGTGCGGTCAGCGAGTTTGATTAAAATAACGCGCACGTCTTCTGCCACCGCCACCAGCATTTTGCGCCAGTTTTCCACGGTTTCTTCATCGGTAGACGAAAATTTCAGGTCACTGATTTTGGTGACGCCTTGCACCATGTGGGCAATTTCTTTGTTGAATTCCTTTTTTAATTCTTCAGAGGTAACACCGGTGTCCTCCACCGTGTCGTGCAGCAGCCCGGCACAAATGGTCTCTTCGTCCATTTTAAAATCCAGCAGAATTTGCGCCACCGCGCAGCAATGGTTAAAATACGGCTCCCCAGTTTCGCGTTTTTGGTCTTTGTGGGCATTTTGGGCAAAGCGGTAGGCCTTCTCCAACATCGCGGTGTCTGCGTTGGGGTTGTATTCTTTAAATTGGGCTACCAGTTCGCTCAGTTGCATAAGTTATTTTTTTACCATGTCGTCCAAAATTTCTTTGGCGGCGCGGGCGGCTACGCCTTTTTCGCCCAAAGAGGCGCGCAGCTTTAACAGTTCGGCGCGCTGGGCGGCTAATTTAGCCGGGTTTTGAAACATAGCCATCGTTTCTGCCGCTAATGCGCGGGCGGAAGCGTCACCCTGAATGAGTTCTTTAACCAGCGGCTTGCCCGCCAATAAATTGACTAAAGAGATGTAAGGCACTTTAATGACCATTTTGGCAATCTGGTACGTAGGCCAGAACAGTTTGTACGCCACCACCATCGGCACGCCCAAAAGCGCATTTTCCAGCGTGGCGGTGCCGGAGCAGGCCAACAAGAAGTCCATTTGGCTTCTGAGTTCGTAGTTTTTGTCTTTGACAATATGAAAGTTCGGGTGGGGGGCTTCACCTAACAAATCTAAGATGATTTTTTCGTCCCGGTCCGGCAACAGGAATAAATAGGCCTGAGTGTTAGGAAACTCTTTAAGCACCTGTTTAAAAGCTTGATAATAAACCGGGGTCAGGCGTTTGATTTCCCCCATACGGCTGCCGGGCAGCAGGCCCAGCTTCCAGGCTTTGTTCTTATCGGTAGATGTATCTGCCGAATGCGGGCTGGGCTGGGGCATAATGTCTAAGAGCGGGTTGCCCAAAAACACGGCGTTTCCGCCAAATTTTTTATGGAAATCAGCTTCAAACGGATAAATGACAAACATCTTTCTGGTCAGCCGCGCCAGCTGTTTGGCGCGGTATTGGCGGCTGGCCCACACTTGTGGCGTGACATAATAATAAGCGGGAATGCCCCGGTGCGCCGCCATGCCCAATACCTGATGGTTAAATCCGTAAAAATCCACCACGATGACCGCCGAGGGATTTTGCGTTTCCATATAAGCGCGGATTTTTTTCATCAGCTCCAGCCACAGCGGCATTTTTTTCAGCGGCTCAATAAATCCGCTAGCCCCCTGGGAAGCCAAATCATATAAAAACACGTCCGCTTCTTTTTGCATGAGCTTGCCGCCTACGGCGGTAATGCGCACGTCCGGGTCGGCTTTTTTCAGCTCCCGGATCAGGCCCGAGGCGTGCAAATCGCCCGATACATCTCCGGCGACAAGCAGAATGTTTTTGGTCAAGGGGGTAATAGTTGGCATAGTTATTTATCCTGTTTAAACCGGCCTAATGTTTCGTCTAACATAATTTGCGCCGCTTTGGCTACGTCATGCACCACTTGAAACGGTTTGGGCGTGTGCAGATGACCGGTTTTGGGAATGTCGTAGCGGTTGATTTTATCGGTAATTTTCAGCGCCAGCTCCAAGGCTTTGCTGCCCTTTTCTCCGCTGGGGGCCGGGGTTTTGTTGGTGTGAATGCAGTCAATAAAATGCAGAATTTCCGCCGTAATGGGCAGCTGTTTTTGTACGGGGGGATAGAGCACCGTCAAATCCTGCATAGACTCAATGACGGGTTTTTCTTTCTTATAAATCTTTACCCGCGCATTCATAAAATCTACGGAGATATAAGCGTCCTGCTGGAACAAATGCATAAAGCGGGCCCGCTCAAAGCTGGCGCGGCTGGCAGTCAAGTCAGCCAAAGCGCCGTTGGCAAAGCGTATTCGCACGTTGGCTATGTCCTCGTGGGCGGAGAAAACGCTCAGCCCCGTAGCGTCAATGCTTACTACTTCGCTGTCAACCAGCGTCAGCAGCAAGTCAATATCGTGAATCATCAGGTCCAGCACAACCCCGATGTTAGACATACGCGGGTCATAGGGCCCCAAGCGGTTCATCGTCAAAAATTTGGGGTTTTCAATATATTTGACTGCTTCTACAACAGCCGGGTTGAAGCGTTCCACATGGCCTACCTGCAACACGAGGTTATGTAATTTGGCAGTTTGAATTAAATCGCGCGCTTGGTCTAAGGTGGTGGCAATCGGTTTTTCCACCAGAGTATGCACGCCATGTTCCAAGCAGTACATGCCGATTTGGTGGTGCAAATGCGTCGGGGCCGCCACAATAACAGCGTCCACCTGTCCCACCAGCTCTTCCATTTTGGAGTAGGGCGTGGCATTGTATTGCCAGGCCAGTTTTTGGGCGCGCATTAAATCGGGGTCACAGACGCCGATTAAAGATACGCCTTTCATCTTAGATAATGTACGCGTATGAAAAGTGCCAATTTTGCCGGCGCCGATGACGCCGAATTTCAGGGTGTTTTGCTCTGCCATAGGGGGTACCTCGCTATATTTATTTTATTATATCATATAGGCGCGCAGGCGCATACGCGGGTTTATGCGGGTGCGCGGGGTATTTTTAAGGTATAATATCCCTATAGGTTTTAGTAAAGGAAAACATATGGAACGAACGCTTATTTTAATTAAACCCGATGCCATTGAAAAACGCCTGACGGGGCTGGTGCTTTCCCGCTTTGAGGCGTTGGGGCTGGAAATTGCCGGCGCCAAAGTGGTGCGTGCCACCGAGGAGTTGCTGCGCCAGCATTACGACAATTTAAAAGGCACGCCGTTTGTGGACGGCGTAGTTAAATTTATGATGGGCGATTATAACCACCTGCCCGACCACCGCATTTACGCCTTTGTGCTGCGCGGGGATAACGCTGTGGCGCGCGTGCGCGCCGCTTTGGGCGCCACCAACCCGGAAAAAGCCGAACCCTGGACGCTGCGCGGCCAGTTTGGCTGTATTAAAGACGGTGTAATGCAAAATGCGGTGCACGCTTCCGGCACGCCGCAGGAAGCGGAGCGGGAAATTGCGCTGTGGTTTAAGCCGGAAGAAGTATTGCCATGAAAAAACATCTTGTGCTGGGCGTTTTGCTGTTTGTCCTTTCGCCGCTGGTGTGTGCGCAGGTGAAAGGGACGGCTGTTTCTTTTTCTACGCCGGACGGGTGGAATATTTCCGCCGTGTATCAACCGGCGGAAACGGGGAAAAAGACGGCTGTTTTGCTGCATGATGTCGGTAAGACAAAAAATGAATTTACTACTTTTTCGGGCAAACTGGCGGATAACGGCTTTGGTTATTTGGCCTTGGATTTGCGCGGACACGGGCAAAGCGTCAACAGAGGCAGTTATGAAACTTTTGCCAAAGAAGGCGTGGACAACGATTACAACAAAATGGTGCGCGATGTGGAGGCGGGGGTTAATTTCCTGCAGAAAAAAGGCATCGCAGATGAAGATATCGTGCTGGTGGGGGCCGGTATGGGCGCCAATGTGGCGGCTAAGGCGGCCAGCATGGTGCCTTCTATAGGAGCGATAGCATTGCTGACGCCGGTGACTAATTTCCGCGATGTGTTGTCTATCCCGGCACTGCGGGTGTACAAAGGCAAAGTGTTTATTGCCGCCGCCGCTGATGACAAGAAAACCTTTTTGGAAGCCAGCCTGCTGCGTAATGTGGCTTTTTTAAGTTCGGGAGAAGGACAAGTGGTGTTTGCCACCGCTTATGACCAGTCCGGACATGACTTGTTGGACCGCTGGGTAACGCCGGAGCTGATTCAATGGCTGCTTACGCCGCAGCGGCCGGAAATAAAACCCGATGTTGTATTGGAGCAAACACAGCCGGACCCGTATAGTGCATATGAACCGGTGGCGCCGTCTGCCACGGAAGACGCTTTAGTCCCCTCGGTGCTTTATTAATTGGCCCGGGGCGGCAGCGTCAGGAGGATAATATGAAGCCTGCCCGCATAGTTTTTCCCGGTTTTTGGTTTGGTACCAGTGAGCTTTCTGCCGCCAAAAAGGCCGCCGCGCGCGGTGTGGGCGGCTTTTGTGTTTATGGGGGTACGGCCCGGCAGACCAAGCATTTTGCTGAGGCGGTGCGGGAAGCCTCCCCTTATGACCATTTGTTAATCTGCGCCGATATAGAAGAAGATTTATCCGAAGTCATCAAAGACGCCCCGGCTCTGCCGTCCAATGCAGAACTGGGCGCAGCCGATAATACCGAAGGCGCTTACCGCAAAGGGCTTATCAGCGCGCGCATGGCACGCAGTGTGGGAATAGACTGGCTGCTAGCCCCGGTGGTGGATATCGGCTACCAAAGCCCGGCCTTTTGCGAAGGCCCCATGGCGGTGGCGCGTCTGGCGGGGGATTATGTGGCGGGTGTGTCCAACGGCGGGGCGTTAAATTGCGTCAAGTATTTTCCGGGTGTGAGCGGTATTTTGAAAACGCTGGCACAAATGGAAGATGCGGAGTTTGTGCCCTACAAGCATATGTTCCGCCGCTGCGACGCGATAATGCCCTCTGACATGGTATTTGCCAATATAGACCCTTCCTGCCGGGCCATGATGTCGGACAAAATCGTCAAAGGCCTTTTGAAAAAACGCCTCAATTACAAAGGCTGTGTGATTGGCGCTCCGCTGTTTAAGAGCCATATTAAAAACGAAGCCGCCGCTGCTTTGAAAATGATAGCTTGCGGGGTGGAAATGATTTTGGCCCCGCAAAACGCCGAAGAGGTGCTGGCCGCTGTGGAAAAAGAATTTGACAAAGGCCATATCACAGAAGAAGTGATACACAGCATTTCTAATCACGAAATGTTCACCAGCAAGGTCATCACGTCCACCGCGCCGCTTTTTGAAACCAAAGAAGCCTTTGCCATGGCCAAAGATTTTAAGAAATAAGCATTTGGCTGACTGCACAAAACCCCGGATTTCGTCCGGGGTTTTTTTTATATAAAACGAGGGCGCTGGATTGGTACAGCGCAAAGGTTTTGCCTTTGTTGGGTTTTGTTATATACGAAGCCTGCCCGATTGTAAAGGGCTTGACTCGTTTTTTTTTTTTGATAAATTTTGCGTATGAGCAAAATTTATCAAAAAATGACCCCCGCACGGAAAAACCCCGCAAAATGCCATTTCGGCGGCTTTACGCTTATTGAACTTTTGGTAGTGGTGCTGATTATCGGTATTTTGGCGGCGGCAGCTTTGCCTCAGTATAAAAAAATCATACTCAGAAACCAAGCCTTGGAAGGCGTCAGCTTGGTTCGGGCTGTGGCTCAGGCGCACGAACGCTACTTCATGGCCAATTCCCAGTATACGGGTGATATTAATGATTTGGATATTCATATTCCTGGCACGGATTCCGATACGCTGGGTACGCCGGGCCGTAAAACAAAATATTTTGAATGCCGTACCAATGCCGGCGGGAGCACACCCGGAAGCGCGCTGGCATTATGCCGTTGGTATGGCAGATTGGACGTTTACGCAGATTTTTATTTTATTATTAGACCTGCCAACCCCCGGCAAATTTTGTGTATTTTCGGAAATGAGAAAGGGGAAAATATGTGTAAAATGTTAGGTAAGAAAATAAACAACGATACATATTCCTTAGAATAACAAAACCCCACTTTTAGGCGGGGTTCTGTTATAAAAGAGGCGAGTTAAACAGCCATAAGGCAAATGTCGTTTTTATCTGCCAGTTCCACCACTTCTTCCAAATCCAGCACCAGCGTTTTTTCCGCTTCAAAAGCCAGCACTTTTAGACCGCTTTGCTGCAAGGTTTGCAGGGTGCCTTTGCCAATGACCGGCAAATCAAAGCGGCTGTCTTGGTTGGGCCGCGCTACTTTGACTACTGCTACGCAGTTTTGTTTCTCGGCAGACTTTTTATAGAGCTCTGCCGCGCGGCGTATGCAGGCGTCCGTGCCTTCCATGCCTTCTACAGCGATGACGGCGTTTTCTCCCACCACGCAGGTAAGCCCAATGTCTAAAGCGGCAATGGCTTTGGCTATTTTAAAGCCGTACTGAATGGTTTTTTGTTCTTGTTCGGTAGGCTGGCGGCGGCTTAAAACGCCCTTAGGCGGCATAAAATGTTCCAGGTACAGCGCGGAATGGACAAACTCTATGCCTTCTTTTTTAAATTCTTCAATGACGCGTGAAAGGATGTGTTTGGTCTGCATGGATTTGAGCGAGGCCAAAAACTTGGCCCCGCGCAAATCCGGCATTAAGTTGGAAAATACAGACGTATGCTGTACGCGCCCCGCCATCAGCAGGCGTGTGACGCCGTGTTCTTTAAAAAACGCAATGCCCTTGCCCATTTGGCCCAGGCGCATTTCTTTATAAACACAGGCCACGCTGCGGAAATCTTCTTCCCGCGCGTTCCCTTTCAGCCCGGCCACCACCACCTCTACGCCTTTTTGGGCGGCCTGCTGGGCGATGTAAACGGGCATTTTGCCTTCACCGGCAATAATGCCCAGTTTTTCAGTCGTCATTGGCTTCGTTGATTTTGCGTTTGGCAGCTGTCACGCCGCGTTTGGTGTTTTTGCAAAAATCCAACATCTCCTGCACGGCGGGAATCGGCTTTTCCGCTTCCAGCTGGGCAATAGCGTCTTTGAGCAACATTCTGGAGCGGAAGAGCACTTTAAAAGCCCGCTTTACTGCGGCCATTTCTTCGCGCTTCATGCCAGCGCGGCGCATACCCACCACGTTTAAGCCCACCAACCGGGCGCGCTCGCCCTGGGCGGTGCAGAACGGGGGAACGTCCAGCGGTACCATAGCCCCGCCGGAAAGCATAGCCAGCCTGCCCACGCGGACGAACTGGTGCACTCCTACCATGCCGGAGGTAATGACGCGGTCAGCCAAGTGGACATGCCCAGCAATACCAGTGCTGTTAGCCAATATAATATGGCTGCCCAATTGGCAATCATGTGCCACATGGGAATTGGCCATCAGCAGACAGCCGTCTCCAAGGCGGGTGGGGTTGTCTACGCTGGTGGAGCGGTGAATGGTCACACATTCGCGGATCTTGTTTCCGTTTCCCATGATGACCATGCTTTGCACGCTATCATCGTATGACAAGTCTTGCGGCTTAACGCCGATAGACGCGTGCGCAATTACTTCATTTTCATCACCCATGACCGTGTTTTCAATAATGCAGAAAGGCCCAATGCGGTTATTTTTGCCCAGGGTCACGTTGGGTCCGATAATCGTGTAGGGCCCAATAACCGTGGACGGATCAATCTTCGCGCTTGGGTCTATAATCGCGGTGGGGTGAATGTGGGTGTCAGACATGAAGGTTCTCTCCTAATATGAACGTCAGGTACGCCTGCGTGCAGAGTTTGCCTTCAACATACGCTTCCGCGTAAATGCGCGAGAGCTTGCCAAGGCGCAGAATCTGCACGGGCATTTGCAAAGTGTCCCCCGGTACAACCATCCCCCTGAATTTGGCGCTTTCTATGCCTAAGAAAAGAGGCAGCCCCTTCCCGCCGCTGACGCGGTCCATAATCGCCCCGCCAAAGGCCTGGGAAATGCTTTCTAGTACCAACACTCCCGGCATAATGGGTTTCTGCGGGAAATGCCCCTTAAAAAAATATTCTTCTCCGGTTACTTTTTTAATACCAACGCATGTTTTGCCGTCTTCAATAATACGCACTTCATCTACCAGTAAAAACGGGTCCCGGTGCGGGATATTGCGTTTGATTTCTTCTTGGTCCATGATTTTAATCGGCGTTTGGTCTAAAAGCGCCTTCAAGGACGGGTGCTTCTCGTTCATTTCTCCTCCGAATTTGCCGCCAACAGGCGCGCAAAAAGCACATTATGCTTGTGCCCGCCCATGCGGCAGGTGATTTTTAAGTTGCCTAGGCGTTTGCCCGTTAAGCTAAAATCACCCACTAAGTCTAAAATTTTATGCCGCACCAGCTCATCGCTGTAGCGCAGCTCGTTTAAAAATTTGTCTTTGCCCACCACCACGGCGTTTTCCAAACTACCGCCTTTGGCCAGGCCGTGTGCTTTTAGGAAGGCCAATTCCTCTTCAAAGCCAAACGTGCGCGCCCGGGCAATCTGCTCTAGATAATGTTCGCTATCAAACACTACCGTATATTCCTGCCGGCCCACCAGCGGATGTTTGTGTTCATAGATAAAAGTAATGGTCAGCTTGTCAGCCGGTTCGGCACTGTAGGCAATAGGGCCGCAGTTGTAGCAAACGGGTTGTTTGAGTGTGAGCAAAGGCAAGTCCCCAGCTAATTCCCGCAGGCCGGCTTGTTGCAAATGCTGGGTATACACAGAGGCAGAACCGTCCGTCACCGGCGGTTCCGGGCCGTCCATTTCCACTATTGCGTCGGTAATGCCCAGCGCGTGCAGTGCAGACAATACATGTTCCACCGTCCACACCTCAGCCGTATCATTTTTCAGATTGGTGCCGCGCAATGTAGAACCTACGTGATTTAAATCCGCCTTGATAGGCAGGGAACCAGGGATATCCGTACGAACAAAGTGAATGCCGTCCTCGGCGGGTTTAAAAGTCATCGTGGACTTCACGCCCGTATGCAATCCTACACCGCTGACGCTGACCGGCTGATTAATGGTTTTTCTCATATTATTTTTCCACAGCTTTTTTAATCAGTTTCAATTCTTTGTAAATCTCCGGCAATTTGCCCTGTACGGCTAAAATGCGCAGCATTTCTTTCATCGGTTTAGCCGGCGTGCCGAAATAGGGCACTCCGTCCGGAATGTCGCACGTAACGCCGGACTGGGCCGCAATCTGCACCCCGTTGCCAATGTGCAAATGCCCGATAATACCCACCTGGCCCGCGGCCACAACGCCGTTGCCCAATGTGGTAGTGCCGGCAATGCCCACCTGAGAGCACATAATACAGCCCTGTCCCACTTTTACATTATGCGCAATTTGCACCAGGTTGTCCACTTTCGTGTTGGCGCCTACCACTGTGTGCGCCAGTTTGGCGCGGTCTACGCAGGAGTTGGCCTGTATTTCCACATCATCTTCAATGATGACATTGCCGATTTGCGGGATTTTATGGTGGCGTCCTTCATGAAAGATAAAGCCAAAGCCGTCATTTCCGATTTTGGCCCCCGGCTGTAAAATGACATGGTTTTTAAGTACGCAGTCCTCCCGCACCACCACTTGCGGATACAGAATGCAGTTTTGACCAATTTGGGTGCGTTTGCCAATATAGACGTGGGGGAAAATAACGGTATTGGCCCCAATCACCACGCCGTCTTCAATGACGCTGTAGGCCCCTACGGATACATTTTTTCCCAGTTGGGCCAGCGGGCTGATGACGGCGGTGGGGTGAATGCCCGGGGTGTGCTTGGGGGTTTGGGCGTCCCAATACTGCACCAAAAGGGTAAAAGCCCACTCCGGGTTTTGGGCGTAGAGGAAATTGGTTTTAAGCGGCAGTTCTTTTTCTTTGGCTGCTTGGGGCACAATGATCGCCCCGGCAGCAAAGCCTGGCGGGACGGTTACGTTTTCTATACGGCTTAAATAGCAAATGCCGTCCGGTCTGGGTTCGGCTAAATCGCAAATGTGTTTAATAACAAAGTTCTCATCTCCGGCCAGTTCGGCGCCGGTAATTTCGGCCACTTTTTTCAGCGTCAGTTCCATAGGTTCCTCCGGTTATTTCTTTTTCCGGTATTTTTTGGATTTCTTGAGCGTGCTCACGAAATCTTTTGTTACATTGACGGGCTGCTGTCCGTACAGGATTTCATCTTTGCGTACTATTGCGCCGATATTGCGCTTTTTGGCAAAAGATTTGATTTCCGTGTAAATGTCCTGCAAAATATTTTTGACTTCTTCTTTTTCCAGGTTCAAAATTTCTTCCCGGGTCTGATACTTATAATTATCAATAAAAAAGTTGCGCTCTGCAATAATTTTTTTGTTAGCGCCGATACGCTCCGTTACATCGTCTAGCCTTGCCGGCGAATTGAGCGGGGAGGTGCTGATCACCTCGCTGCCGGCAAAGGTCAGCCGGTTTAAGAGATTCCCCAGCTCCAGCGTGTCTGCGCTTTCTGGCACGCGGGGCAGGAGCACCTGGTCTGTTACAATGCGCTCATAGAACGGCTTTAAATCCGCCAGCTGGCGCGAGAGCAGTTTGTTTTCCGCCTCCAGCGCGGCAATGATATCTTTGGCGCTTTCCACTTCGCGTTCTTTAGCTTTAATCTTAATATCAATTTGCTGTTTGACGGCCTGCGTGCGCGGGTGTTCGTTAAAAGCAATATCTATATCTATAAAGGCCACCGTCAGGCATTTTTTAAGCGCTTTGGCTTCTTCCTGCGGGTCTTGGGCGGGCAAAACCGGCATGGCGTCTGCTGCGTCCAGCGGTTGGAGATCGGCTTGCTGCGCGGCAACCTGAGCCTGCGTGTCATCAGCCGGAGTGGACGCAGAAGCAACTGTTGGCGCGGCTAGTGTGTCGGCCGTTGTGTCTGCGGTGGAGATTGCTTGGACGGCTTCGGCCTGTTTTTGCGCTTCCCAAGCTTGTTGTTTGGCTTGCTCGGAAAGGGTAATGTCGCCGCTTTGGGCCGCTTTTTCCGCTACGGACGGCGGCGCCTGCATAGGGGCCGCCTGTGCAGCAACGGCCGATGTGGTGTCCGCGGCTTCTTGCGGTGTTTGGTTTTTGGCTTTAATGGCCTGCACCACAGCCAGCTCCTGCGGCGTCAGTTCGTCTACAGACGTTTCCTGCGCCGCGGCTAAAGTGGCACTGCCTATAAGTAAAAAGCCCAACCAAAAAACGTGTCGCATACTTATATCCTACATCTATCCTACATCATATTTGAAACATTGAAGTAGAAGTGCGAGCGGTCCTCATTGCTCTTATGGTTCAAGCCGTACCCCCAGTCAATGCGTATTGGCAGCGACGGGGTGGTCAGACGCAGGCCTACGCCCACGCCGGCCTTGAATTGGCTTTCATCGGGTCCAAGCGAGAAGTCCACATCGTCAAAGTGATTCCATGAGTTACCTAAGTCAAAGAACAAAGCAAATTGCGCCATCGTGCGCCGCCCTTCGCGCGCCAAGGGGAAGCGCAATTCCGCATTCATTACATAATAGGTGGTGCCGCCGTATTCGGGCCCCACTTCGCCGGCGCGGTCATAGCCGCGCACCGTATCGGCGCCGCCTAAGAAGAATTTTTCATACGGGGGCACTTCGTCTGTGCGTCCGTAAGAGCGCACTGCGCCGATTTTATTGGACAGCACAAACACGATGGGGTAATTGCCGCCCACATTCCACACCGTATAGTTAAAGCTGGAAGCGGCGTTTAAGTACCACAAATCCAAATCTCCGCCAATGGGGCCGCCGGCTAAAGAGAGCCCCAGCGAGTTGCGCCAGCCGCTGGTCGGGTCCCAGATATTATCGCGCGTGTCTATGGCAAAATCTACCCCAAAGGTGGACATATAGGTATCGCCTTTGGCAATGTAGTTGGGGGCTCCGGGTTGGGCGTTGGGCTCTTTAAACCGATCATCAATGTCATAAATATCAATGTTTTCAAATGCATAACTGAAGCTTAACTGGTAAATATCGTCATTAAAGCGCGGGCCTACGCGCACGCGTCCTCCGATGCGTTTTTCGGTATAGGCTTGGTTTTCGTCAGCAAAAGAGCGGTAGCGGCGGGTGTTATACAAATCCACGCCCAAAGAGGTGGGTTTGTCATAGAGCCAGGGGGTAGTCCAGCTGACGGTATAGTCCAAAATTTCTTTACCAAACATCGTGCGTAAAGACAGCCGCTGCGCCCGCCCAAACAGGTTCATATGGTTAATGGACACTTCGCCATACAGCCCGTCCATAGAGCTCATGGCCAACCCGGCGGTAAACATACCGGGGCGGCCTTCTACAATGTTAAAGCCCAGGTCCACTTTTTGGGGGTCTGCGGTGGGTTGTATGTCCACCTGGACGTCGTTGACAAAGCCCAGGTTTAAAATTTTGGATTGGCTGCGCTGTATTTTTTGGGAGTCATACAAATCGCCGGGTTTAATGGAAAGCTCCCGCGTAAAGACGTATTTTTTGGTTTTTTCGTAACCGGTTACGTCCACGTGGTCTACATAGAAAATATGCCCTTCGGAAATGTCATAATTTACATTTAAGCGGCCGTCTTCTATGGTGGTTTGCGGATCTACGCGCACCTGCAGGTAGCCTCTGTTGGCGTATTGTTGCTGAATGGCGACGACGGTATCGTCAAAGTCTTTTTGGTTATAGAGCTTGCCTTCGCGCAAGTAAACGTATTTGTCCAGCTCTTCGGTGGTAAAAACATTGTTGCCCTCAAAGGAAACGGTGCCAAAGTCCACTTTGGGGCTGTTGGTGGCGTCATACGAGAGGGAGACTTCCGTCTTATCTTCATTAAAATCTATTTGCGGCTGGCTTAAATTAAATTCGGCAAAGCCTTTGTTGCGCGCGTATAAAATCATTTTGACCCAGTCGCGCTGCAAGTTTTGGGGTTTGAACACTTTGTTGGGGCGGTTGGACGCTTTTTTGCGGATTTTTTCCAGCGGCAGAGAGGTGTCCTGCGGCAGGCCGTTTAAATTCAGCGCCGTCACGCGCACGCGCGGGCCTTCGTCTATAATGAGTTTAACGGTAACGGTGTTGGTCTTTTCGTCCGGGATTACTTCATAGGTAACTTCTGCGCTGACATAGCCTTTTTCGGCGTATTTGGCTTTAATGCGCTCCAAATCCCCTTCCAATTTGGCTTCATTGAAAGGGTCTTTTACCTTCAGCGTCATGGCAGAAGTAATGGCGCCTTTGCCCAGTTTTTTGCGGCCTTCGTAAATAATACGGTCAAAAATCGGTTTTTCTTCTACGATATAGGTAATGCGGTGGCAGGGCTGGGGGACGCCGGCTTCGTCTTTGCGTGTGCCTTTCATGCGCGAAACGTCCACCTGCACGCTGTCAAAGTTGCCTAGCGCGGACACGTCCATAATGTCCTCGTTTACCGTATAGCGTTCGTACAGTTTGCCTTTCTCGGCGTGGGCGGCTTTGGTGACGGTGCGTTTGCTGATGTTTTTAAGTCCGTCCACCGCCACTTCGCAGACCATCCAGGGTCCGTTGGGGTCAATATCGTCGGCTGCGTCTTGGGCGCAAAGCAAACCGGGTAGTAGAACAGCAGCCAGTAAAGCGGCCCATTTGGTAGAAGTAGAAAAAGAAATAACCCACCCCTTCTGTCGTTTACAATAAAAAGCCCGCGCAGCGGCTGCGGCGCGGGCTGACGTCAGAAAACAAAAACGGCGCGAGACCGGGTTTATTTGGTCGGTCTTTTGGCCAGTCCGCTTTTAATGCAGTTGGTGCACACGTAGGCCGTCTGCGTTTTGCCTTCCAAGACCACTTTCTGCTTTTGCAGGTTGGGGCTGAAGGTGCGTTTCGTTCTGAGGTTGGAGTGGCTGTAAGAACCGCCGGACACGGGGCCTTTGCCACAGATTGCACATTTATACGCCATAAAGTCCTTCCTTATACAATGAATTAAATTGGGTCTTTATATTCTAGTAAATAATTGCGCTTTTGTCCATTAGCGGGCGGTTTCTTTAGGAGGGAAAACCTTGCTGGCCAAAATAGACAGGGCCAGTATGGCCACAATGACGCCCAAAGAGAGCGGCACCGGGATTTTGACATAGTGGGAAATAATCATCTTTACGCCCACAAAGAACAAAATGACGGAAATGCCGTATTTAAGATACGGAAACCGCCCCGCCATGCCCGAAAGCAAAAAGTACAGCGAGCGCAGCCCGATAATAGCAAAAATGTTGGAAGAGTAGACTAAAAACGTATCGCGCGTAATACCCAATACCGCCGGAATGGAGTCCACCGCAAAAATGACGTCCGACATTTCAATTACCAGCAGTGCGGCAAACAACGGCGTGGCAAACCATTTGGCGTTTTCTTTGACAAAGAAATTATTGCCGTGGTAGTCGGTTTTAATGGGCATAATCTTTTTAAATACCCGCAGGATAAAGGAGTTGCCCGGGTCCATCTTCTCGTCTTCTTTTTGCAAGAGCATTTTGGCGGCGGTAAAAATCAGCAAGGCGCCAAACACGTAAATCATCCATGCAAAGGCGGAAATAAGCTGTACCCCTACAAAAATAAAGATAAAACGCATGACCACCGCGCCCAAAATACCCCACAAAAGCACTTTGGGCTGTAAATCGTGCGGTACGGCAAAATAGCTGAAAATCATGATAAACACGAACATGTTGTCTATGGAGAGGGAGTATTCCAAAATATAGCCCGTGTAAAATTCCAGCGCATGGCGCGGCCCTTCAAAAAGCCATATGGCCCCGCCAAACAAAGCGGCCAAAGAAACCCACGCCGTTACCATGACGGCGGCTTCTTTAATAGACACATGCCCCTGGTGTTTGTTTAAAACCGCCAGGTCAATAAACAGGGCCGCCAAAACTACTATCCAAAAAGCAACCCACATCGCTACCGATACGGTGGTGGTGACAGGTTCCATAGTCTCTCCAATTTAGGTGAAAATAAACGCTGAGGACGAAAAAAGCCGAGAATGGGACTTGAACCCACAACCTTTCGCTTACAAGGCGAGTGCTCTACCAGTTGAGCTATCTCGGCGTTATTTCCGTTTCTTTATCTTATCAAATTTACCCCTTGTCCCACAAACAGGGGGTTAAATAATTGTGCTACAATAGACATATATATTTTGGAAGGAGCCTGATATGAATAAATTTTTCTCGGCGTTTGCCCTGCTGTTTTTGGCGGCGTGGGGGTGGGCGGAGCCTTGTGATTTGGCCCAGCAAACGCCTTTGCGTTTAATGGAGCAGGAACTGCAGCGCAGTTTTAAAATCTTAAAGAAACAAAAGCCTCCTATTTATTACCTTTCTTATACTTATACGCAGGGGGAAGAAAATGTGCTCTCTGTGGCCTATGACGGGGTGTCTGTCTTGCGCAGTGCTCCGGTATCCGTGGCGGAGGTGCTGGCCCGGGCGGGAAGTCCGGCATTGGATAACACACATGCTTTGCGCGGAGAACAAGAAAATTGGAATGTGTCCATGTGGTCGGCTCCTGTAGCCGATGCGGCGGACAGCAAAGGATTTTTGGCTGCCTGGTGGAACGCCACGCAGCAAGCGGCGGAAACGGCCCAGCGGGATCTGAGCCAGGTGCAGTCCAATGTCCGTTCTATGGCAGATACCCGTGACAAGTCTGATGACTTTGTCTTTCCACCCCAAGAAAATTATTGCCATAGCGAACCTTTGCAAAACGTAGATTTAAAGCCGTTTGTACCGCGTTTAAAAGCGGCCTCACGTTTGGTATTGGGCAAGGAGTATGTGTTAGACGCATCTTTTGCTATTAGCGTATCCCAGGGGCACCGCTATTTTGCAGACAGCCGCGGAACTTTATTAAAAACACCTTATTCTTTTTTTCGTTTGTCTTATCAAATTAGCGGCCGAAGCAAAGACGGGCTGGAAATCAGCCGCGACGGGATTTATGACGTTTCTTCCGCCGACGAATTCCCTACCCAGGAGCAATTAGTAGCCGACGTGGCAAAATCGCTCTCTGAGCTGGAAGAGCTTTCAAAAGCCCCCGAGGGGACTCCTTACAATGCGCCCACCATTTTAAAAGGCCGCGCCGCGGCGGTGTTTGTGCATGAGGTGATGGGGCACCGCTTGGAAGGGTACCGCTTAAAAAATGCAGATGATGGGCAAACCCTTTCTGGCAAAGTGGGGCAGCAGGTGATTTCTCCGCTGATTACCATTACGGCAGACCCGACGCAGACGGAGTTTAAAGGCGAGCCTTTGCGCGGACATTATGAATATGATGACGAGGGCGTTAAAGCCCGCCCAGTGGTGCTGATAGAAAACGGCGTGCTGAAAAACTTTTTAATGCAAAGCAGCCCTATTGAAGGTTTTCCCGCCTCCAACGGGCATGGGCGCAAGCAAATCGGCCGCCGGCCGGAGGCGCGCATGAGCGTCATTCGTGCGACGGCTTCTGAAACGGTGCCTTATGATAAGCTGGAAGACATGCTGCTTGAAGAAATTAAAAAACAAGGCAAGCAGTATGGTTTTATTGTGGAAGATTTGGGCGGCGGTTATACGCTGACGGGCACCAGCCTGCCGCAAAGCTTTAAATTAGAAACCAAACGCGTGTTTAAAGTATACCCCGATGGGCGCAAAGAGGTGGTGCGCGGCCTAGATGTGGTGGGCACGCCGCTGGTCAGCTTTAACAAGATTATAGCCGCCGGAGATGATGATACCTTGTTTAACGGCACCTGCGGGGCTTCCTCTGGCTGGGTGCCGCAGAGCAATATTGCCCCCAGCCTGCTGTTTGAAAATTTAGAGATGGAAAAAACCCGCAAGAATGATTTCAAGCCGCCTGTATTGCCGGCGCCGGACGTGAAAGGGGGGAAGAAATGAGAAAAAGCCTTTTTGTTTTATTGGTCTTATTAGCCGGTTCTGTCACGGCGGCCCCACTGCCGGATAATATCTTCTTTAGGGCTATGCAAGACGAAATGCAGCGGACGCAAAAAGAACTGCGCGTGCCGGGCAGCCCCAAGCCGTTTTTTACAGCGTATAAGATTATCTATTCTACATCGCAAAATTTTGAAGCGTTGTTTGGGGTGCCTTATGCCAGAGAGGAGGAGCCAAAAACAAATTTGACGGCTATGGGCTATATTTATGCCGGCACCGCCCGGACAAACAGTTCCGGGTTTGATAATGATATGTACTATTACCGTCCGGCGGCTTCTTTTTCCGGCCCGCTGAGTTATGAGGGGCTGCGCCGTTTGCTGTGGCGTTTGACAGATTCGGAATACATATTTGCTTCCACCTCTTATGAGAGAAAAGAAGCGTATAAACGCCAAAAAAACATCATAGACCCTTTGCCGGATTTTACCGCTTCTGCCAAAGCGTCTTATGTGCAGGATATCCCGGCTTTTCCAAAGATAGACGCTGCCACCAGCCAAAAACTGGTGGAGGAACTTTCCGCTTTAGGCAAAGAGCTGTCCTATTTGGAATTTTTCAGTACCGCCCTTCAATTTGCGCAACAGGATATTTATTTCTTGGACAGTGAAGGAGATTTCTATCAGTACAGCATTCCGCTGGCGTCTTTTTCCATAACGGCCCGCCTGAGAAACCAAGATGGATACAAAGAGAATGTCCGTCAGAATTGGTCTCTTCCCTGGGCGGCTGCGCTGAATCAGGCGGAACTGAAAGAATGGACGGAGCAGTTTTTGCAAGAGCTCCAAGATATGTACCAAGCCCGTAAAGCGGAGCCGTACTTGGGGCCGGTATTGTTGGAGCCCAAAGCCGCCGGCGGATTTTTTAACCAATTGTTTATCAGCAATGCCAACAACCCCAAGCCTTTGCTTTCCGCCCAACGGGAAACCGATACTACAGCCGGGCAATTTAAGGATAAAATGGGTTTGCGCGTCATCAGCCATCTGTTAGATGTGTATGACCGGCCGCATGTGCGGGAATATGAGGATATTCCTCTGCAGGCATTTATGCCAATAGATGATGAGGGCGTGGAGGCAAAAGAACTAAAGTTGGTGCAGAGCGGCAAATTGCTGGGGCTGCCGGGTTCACGCAGCCCGATAGCCGGGCAAAAGCGCAGTAACGGACATGCGCGTTTTAACAGCCGTACTTATCCGCGGGCCATGCTGAGCAATGTTTTCTTTACGCCGAAGAATCCACTTTCCGCAGAGGAACTGGAGCAAAAATTGCTGGCCCGCTGCCAAGAGCTGGAGCTGGAATATTGTTATATTTTCCCGCGGTTTCCCGTGATTACCGGCGGCAAGGGCGAGCTGGACTTTGCCTGGCGTATTTATACCAATGACGGGCGGAAAGAGCCCGTATACGGCCTTCGCCTGGAAGGGGTCACCACCCGTAGTTTAAGAGATGTGTCGGCCGCGGCAGATGACATGTCCGTTTCTCATTTTGTAGATAACAGAAACCAAATGCCGTTTTCTGTCATTGCGCCGTCTGTATTGGTAGATGAAATAGAGATTTTGCCTACCCAGCGCAAGCCGGACCGAAAGCCTTTTGTGCCTCTTCCATAAAGAACGTTTCCATTGTACGGACCGGGTTTCCCGGTCCGTTTTTTATCTTTTGTATTAAGGCGTTTCGGGGCGTCGTTTCAGCATTTCAAATTACAGAGAATCTATTTTCCAGCGTACGCGTGTGAGGGCTGCCAATAGAAACGATGATAAAGCAGGCGGATAAAGGCACCTAACTGTACACACTAAAAAGCGGCGCGGAATAATCCGCCGGTGTGTGCAGAGGACGCCGGCTGTGGAGTGGCGGCGGGCAGCTTTTGTAAAAAGTTATTAATACGGAAGAGATTCCGTCCATAAATGGAGTTTACAGCTTCCGGCTCCATTTTCTTGTGTGAGGGGTTGTTTCCGGTTCGGCTAAAAGTTTATTGGCCACTTGGTAAGCAAAGGAATCATGGCCCAGTTCCCGGATTTTTTCCAGCTGTTGGCGGGCCTGCTCCGGCTGGCCTTTTTTTTGTAAGTTCATATAGGTCATAAACAGAGCCAATTCATTATCCGGATTTTCTTTAAGCAGTTGTTGGGCCTGAGCTAAAGAGGCGTCATACTTTCCAGCCTGGTAAAGCCACATGGAAGCAATAGCCCATAAATCTTCGCGCTGCGGCGCCAGCAGAGAGGCCGCTTTTAAATCTGCCAAAGCCTCTTCCATCAGCCCCAACCCTTTATAGGCGCGCGCGCTGAGCAGCCAATAGTTGGGGTCATCGGGGTTTTCCAGCTTTGCCATAGTGATATTAATAAAAGCATTTGGATAGTCGCGCTGGCGCAGAAAGGCAAAGGCGTAGCGCGCGCGGTTGACGGCCGGCGCTTGCGGATTTAACTGAAAGAAAGTGTCATAATATTGCCGTGCTTTAGAGTAAAAGCCCATCACAATATAGTTTTCCGCTTGACCGGAGAGAGCTTCTAAATTATCCGGCTCTAAGGCCAAGACCCGGTTGTACAGTTCAATAGATTGGTCCGTTAAGGCGGTGCGCTGATATAGAGAGGCTGCCTCCAATAAAATGGGTATGTTTTTTTTGTGGAACTCCAAGGCTTCTTGGTAGACTTCCAGAGCTTTATCCGGATGGCCCAATTGTTCATAAGCCAGCCCCAGCAGGCGGTAGGCGCGGGCTTCGCGCCGTTTGATGTTTTTGGTTTTGTAGATATAATGGCTCAGTTCTACGACGGCTTGTTGGTAATCGCCGCGGTTGAACGTTTCGCGCGCTTGTACAAATTCCTGGCGGTCTTTGGGGCTAAAGCCAAACCAGCCGGCCTGTACGGGCAGGCAGAGCAAACAAAAAGACAGCAAAAGAAATAATTTATTTATTGACCACATCTTCTATCGCAAAAAGAAGCATATCTTCTTCCAGCGCCTCTAAGCTTTCATTGGCGGAGCGGATACCCACCTCTCCGGCTTGGTGCAATTTGTCCAGCTCCAGCGTGCTTACACCCAGTACCCGGTTTTGAATGACAAAATTGGCTTTTTGGGAGGCTTCATCAATCATCGCGCTTCCGCGTACGTCCCCCACGCGCAGCAAATAGGCGGCCACCGTTTGCGGCACCTGGGAAGCATAATCCGGCGGGGTGACGGACGCAATAATATATTCGGCGCCTTTTTGTTTGACTAAATTAACCGGCAAATAGTTGACTACGGCTCCGTCCACCAAATAGCGGTGCCGGTAAGAAACCGGGTCAAACACGCCGGGCAAGTTCATACTGGCGCGCACGGCAATATCCACCGGGCCGGAGTCAAACACCACCTGCTCTCCGGTCTTGACGTCCATGGCGGCGGTGGCAAACGGGATAGCCATGTCTTCAAAGCGCATATGGCCGATTTGCTGGTGAAAAAAGTTCTGTAAATTTTGGGAAGTGGGCAATTTCTGCAAGAACAGCAATTTGAACGCTCCAATTAAGTTAAAATCCGGCGTAATGGTGCTCATTTTGATATGGGTGCCGATTTCCCATAACCTCTCCGTAGGCAGCCCCGCCGCATACAAAGAGCCCACCACCGCTCCCATAGACGTCCCGGCCATTACGTCCACCGGCACGCCGGCGTTATGCAGCACTTCCAGCACGCCCACATGGGCAAAGCCGCGCACCCCTCCGGCAGAGAGAGCCAGGCCGACCTTGGGCCGCTGCCCAGGCGGCAGGGATATGAATTCTTCCCACAGAAAATTGCGCAAAATACCGTCTTCGGTTACCGGGGGCAAGGCATGTGCCGGCGCGGCAAATACCGTCACCAATAGCGGCAGCAAAAACGCAAATCGTGTTTTCATGGTTCCCCCGTTTGGACAGTTGGATTTATAAGTCTTGTCCGATAGCCCACTCCAATTCTGCTTTGGCTGCCAAATTGCTGCGGACGGCTTGATAATAGTAGTGGCCTGTTTGGTAGTAGGCGTCTAATGCTTCTAAAGCGTTTAAGTCCGGGCGGGCCGTTCGTTCGGCCTGAGCCAGCAGTTTCTGCACGTCTTTCCAGGCTTGCTGGCGGCTGAATACCTCCGCCTGCCAAAACACCATGTCGGCGTAACTTTCTGCCACCTGCACGCGGATTTTGTCTTCAATGGCGGCGCGGCGCAGGGTGCTTTGTTTTTGTTCGGCCTTGCGCTGGGCATTTTGGGCGGAGAAAGTGTAATTAATCGGCAGACGTACGGCGAGTGAAACCTGTTTGTTGACGTCGTCTAAATCGTCAAACCCCAGCCGTTCATAGCTGCCGGTTAAAATCAAATCCGGGTAGCGGCGGGAAAGAGCCAAATCTATGGCCAAATTATCCAGCTCCAGCTCATAAATGGCGGCTTTAAGCTCCGGGCGGAATTCCATGGACCAAAGGTTCAGTTTCGGCAGGTCCAGCTTGACTTCCACTGGTTTAAAATCCCCTTTGACAGTAATGGTGGAGTTCAGCTCTTTGTTCAGGGCCACTAACATACCCAGCTGGGCTTTTTGCAGTTGATTTTGGGCTTCATTGTTTACGGAAGTCAGCCGTGCCAGCAAATACTGCGCTTTTACCCGGTCCCACGTGCTGGCGTGCAAAGCTTGGAAATAGTCTTTGCCTTTTTCTTGCACTTCTTGGGCCAGTTTTACATTATGCTGGGCATATAAAAGGCGGAAAAAAGCTTTCTTTACATTTAAAACGGTGGCGTTTTTGACGGCTTCGTATTTGCTTTGCACTTGTTTTAAATTCGCTTCCGCCATTTTCAGTGCACTGCGGAAACGGCCCCCGGCGTAGAGGTATTGTGTAGCGGTAATGCCTACACCAAAAAATTGGTGTTTAGTATCGGAAGACATCAAATCATTGTTGGGAATAAAGCGGTTAGCTACAGAATCGGGCAACACCATTGGATAGTCTAAATCATACCAGGTGGCTGTACCCTGCAAGGACAGCTGCGGCAGGAAAAGAAACTTGGCCTCTTTAACTTTCTGTTCCGCAATAATCACTTCTTGCTGGGCTGCCAAAAAGTCGCTGTTATTTTCCAAGCCTAGGCGGATAGCGTTTTCTAAGGTTATTTTATCGTTTATCAAACTGGAAAAACGCAACCCGTATTCCCGCTGGGCCGCTGCGGGTAGCGCCAAAGAAAGCGCCAGACAAAACCAAAATAATTTTTTCATATACCCCCATTATTTTTCTTTTTAATTTCTTCTTCCACCCGGTCCATCATTTTGTTAAATTCATCTTGCAAATCGGTCAGTTGGTCCCCTTTGCGCAGGTGCACCCGCTGGGAAAAATCGCCTTTGGCAATGGCTTTGCAAGTTTGTTCAAAGCGGTATACCGGGCCTGCCATTTTGTGTGAAACGATGGCGGAGATTAATACCACGAAAATAACATAAATGATAATTTTATAGATGAACCCATATGCAATGGAAGGAAAATGGTCGTAAACAGGCTGTAAAAGAACAGGATATTTATCAAAAACGTCATTTAACGTAAAGGTCAACTCCACTGCCATAATCAACAGCCCGGCCAGTACGCTCAGAATAATCAGCGTCATGTAGCTGAACTGGAGATTTTTTTTAATAAAAATTGTGCGTCTTTTAAATTGCGGCGCATCTGCCGCGGGCTGCTTATTCATAAGACCTCTTTGCTGTTAAAAATTGGTAACGTAGCGCAGCTGTAAAATGCGCTCGTTTTCATCGCCCCGCCCAATACGCCGTGCCGCGCCGGACAAAACCAGTGAGGGGGTAATATACACATGGGCGCCCAAGTTTAAGCGGGAGTCGCGCATATTGTTGATGTTATCCCATTCCCCGGCCAAAGAAAACCATTCCGTCAAACGCCAAGAGGCCCCTAAAAAGAAGTAAATGTCATGACGGTCAAAATCAGAGAGATTGATACCGGCAGAAGCGTTAAGCCCCGGGGTAAAGATTTCACGCGTCATGGTGATGTAGCCGCCTTTGCGGTCGTCCATATATTCTTTGGAATGGCGGTCATAGCCGTAGCGGCGGCCGTCATAACCAATGGCAATGGCAGGCAGGTATAAGCTGCCGTCAAAAAGTTTCCATTTGACTTGAAAGTCCGGATTTAAAACTTTAATATCGTCCGAGCTGCCGATAAATTCGTATACGGCTAAAGAGAAACCGATGTTAATTTGTGGAATCACGCCGAAATCCAAGCTTTCCATAATGCTACCATCAGCGTAGGTACGGGTTAAAAAAGAGGCCTGGTATTTATCCAACACATTGGCAGTAGGCACATCTATAATCAAGGTTTCCGGGGCATACCCGTCGTATTCTTGGGCATAGGAGCCAGCGGCGGCAAAAAACAAGCATAATATGAGCAACAACCATTTTCTAGATACCATGTTCCAATTCTCCTTTTAGATTATAACCAAGTGCGCGGCTCTTTTTGTTCCGGCTTTTGGATATAGCGCACATTGTGTATAAAGATAAATTCACGGGAAGCCATGAAGTCATTTTTATCCCGGGGAAATTCCAGCTCTATGACGCCTTCGTCCATGCGGGACGTGTCATACACAACACCGCGGTTCCAGCGGTCCAGCTGGGCGGTGTCCTTGTCCAGTTTGCGCGGGTTCCAATAGTTGCGCAGCACCACTTCTCCTTTGACTAACTGGCCACCTCCGATGGCGGAAGTGTGTTCAATGACGTCTGTAGTAAAAATGGTTTTTCCTTCGCAGGGACCGTTGATGAAAGTAACTTTATAATTGGGATCGCAATCGGTGGGTTTGCGGTTTAAACGGGCCAAAGAATACGTGGCATAGGGCTTGCCTTCGTTTAAACAAGCGGCAAAGACATTGCTGGTAAAATTGCGCTCATAAGAGTCTGCAGTAAAAGGGCGGTTGTAGGCGGTCGGTTTTTCTTGGTGGCAGCCGGCAGCAAAAGCTAATACAAAAAGGACCGGAAAAAGCAGTTTTTTCATGGTATCTCCCATTAATTAAAAAATAAAAAGTCCGGGGTGTAAAAACCCTTATTTCCAGTATAGCTGTTTTTGGGAGAGATTGACAAGCTCCAAATGTTTGAAAACCTAAAACAACCCAAGTGGAAAAGAAATAGCGGGGCGGTCTTGGCTGCGAGGGGGCAAGGAAAGGAGGTTGACGAAGTGTCTAATACAACATTTCGGGCTGAGAGCGGGAGGAGTTGTTGTTTCAACACCCACTTGGCTCTATCTAATACGCCTCCTAACTGCTTTTAAGAGTACTTGTGTTTTTTATGGGGGTGTATTCCGGGCAGACGTTTAGGTTTTGTTTGTAAGGCATTTATAAAAACGCCCGCTTGAAGGCGGGCGTTTGAAAGCAGTTTAATGTGCGCCGGAGGCAGCCTTTTGATTTGTTTCAAAGATTTGCTGGAAAGTCTGCAGCTCTCCTTGTTGTAACAAGACGGGGAATGCTTGGTCTGTGGTATTTTTGAGAGCTTGGCGCCCCAATTGTTTTGCTTCGCGGTTTCTTTGAATATACATATTGCGAAGCGTATCACCGGCTTGTTTCATAGTGGTGGTGTCTTCGTCCAGCACTCCGCCTCCATAAAATACTATGCCGGGAGAAGGAATGACTGACTGAGGCAATGCGGCAGCATTGCCGGCAGTAGGTACATAATATAAAAAGGGATCTTCCGGCCGCGTATTAGGAGCCGGAGAGGTATTTCTTTGGTTGAGTTCCTCCATATTTTTATGGGTGTAGTATAAATAATAAGGGGGAAAGTCATTTAAGTCCTGCTGAATATATTTGGCTTGTTCTTTTTCTTCTTCGGTTTTGGCTTGGGACAGTTGTTGTTGGGCAAAACGGTCTATCATTCCCTGAGCCAGCTGCAATGGATCACCATCATATTCCACTCCGGAACTGATAATGCGGTTGGCCATAGAGGGGTCTGCCTGCGCGGCAGAGCCAATGGCGTAACATGCTTCTGAGCCGCAGCCCTGTTCTCTGGCCATAAAATCGTAGAATTTGCGCAGAGTTTCATCTTGGCGTTGGCGGACTTGGTTTTCCTGTTCAATGGCTTGTCTTTCTTCTTCTGAAATTCCTTCATCTATCGGCAGCGGCATGCGGCTGTATTCGGCAAATGGATTGGCGCCATCTGCTTGCCCCAGTAGAACGACCATTTTGACCTGCAGATCTTGGGGAGCCGGTGTCTTTCTGTCCGCTATTTGGGCCAGAAATTTAAGGGATTCCTGTTGGTTTTTTAAAGCTTGTTGGGTGCTTTCTCTAGCTTGTTGCTCCATTTCTTTTTGGGAAATGGCCTGAGGCCAATCACATTGGCCAGACGCTTTTTTGCTCGAATAGGTACCGGAGACAGCTTCCCCACAGGAGAATGTTTGGGCTAAGAGGTTGTCAGCCGGTTCGTTTCTGGCCATCATTTGCATTTTTCTGTAGAAAGAATCTTTGATAAATTTCTTTTGTTCTTCAGACAAACGGTGGAGCCTTTTTATAAATTCATTTTTGGCCTGGGGGTCTAATGAATCATTGCCCATGCGTTGTAAATTTTGAATAACGCCGTCTAAAATATCTTCTGGGCTGAAGATGTCCGCCCAAGAGAAATCCTCATTCCCCGTAGCAGAGGCCACTACGCCGGGAAAAGAAGGCATATTGATATTGGCCGGACGGGCAAAACGTTCTGTGGGGCGCCGCATAGAACCGTCTAACCCCTCTGAAGAGTCCGCCAAAGCGTAAGACTCTTCGTTCCACATATCAGCAGAATCTGCCTGATTTTGGGAACGCATACCAAACAATTTTTTAATAGGGTTCAATAAACGGGCCCATTTAGAGTCAGGAATTGGCGGAGCTTCCGGCTTGCGGCGCGGCATATATTTGGCAGAGCGTTCCAGCCTTACCAGTTTGTCATAAGCCGAATCGGAAGAATTGATTTCATGCATTCCCCGTTGAGATGCATCAGGTGCCGTTTGGCGCACAAGTACCCATTCCCCGTCTTCATTAATAAAACCGGCTTCTCCATAGTCATAAGATTGAGGAAAATAAGTGGAGGAGGAGCCTGTTGCCCCGTTTATTTCTTCCGTATTTTCCGTTGCCGCATAGCGCGGCATTGGCTCGGAGGCTTCTGTCAAAATATCATTATTTAGACTAGCGGCATACCCGGGCAGGGGGCGTTTGGGATGTTTGTTTTGGTTTTTGGCAAACATAGAATATACTTTGCGTACCAATTCGCTTAAAGGGTTGGATGTAAAAATTTGGGGGGAAGCCTTTTTCCCGGCAGTTTGCCCGGAGGCAGGAACAGAGTCCTCCAAAAAAGGAAGAAGTAAAAAGAATACGATGGCAAAACAAAGCAGTATGACAATATATTTGCCGGCATTTTTAGCCTTATCACATTGAGCCATAGGGACTCCTTAAAACTACTCTAAAGTAATGTAAATATAGTGTACCCGTTTGATCGGGCTTTTTCAAGGACTCTTTTTCCTATATCATCTATAGGACTAATTTCCTAGCCTAGCAAATAGGCGTTTGGTAATTTCCCATGATTTCCTAATATGGGCCTGCACTTTTTCCCACCAGTGTTGTGGTGCAGATTCTTGCGTGGCGGGAGCCGCTACAAAAACCGAATACCCATTCTCCTGCATCAGTCGGATTAAGTAATTTGACGGAACAGAAAAATTTAAGTTTTGGTTTCCTTCTCCGCTGTAGCTGGAAAAAGCGACGGAGATGACATTCCCCTGTTCGTCAAAAACCGGGCTTCCGCTGGAGCTGGGGGAAATGGGGGCGCTGATTTGGTGCCAAATAATTCCGTCGCTCTTGCGGCGTACTTGGCTGATTAAGCCGGAGGTAATGGTGTTGTGCAGGCGGCGCGGATTGCCGATGACAGTAATGTCTTGTCCGGGTAAAACATAATCAGAGTCGCCTAAAGTTACCGTAGGCAAATGCCGGGCACCTATTTTAATTATAGCTAAATCTACTTTTGGGGAGGCCGCCAGCAACTGTGCTTCCCCAGATATAGCGCCGGTGTTAAAAGTAACATTTACGTACATAGCGTCCTGCACCACATGGCGGCTGGTGGCGATGAGTCCGTCATCAGTTACCACAAAGCCTGTGCCAGTAAAAGTGGTGCCGTCTTTTTTTAGCACGTTAATAGCCACAATAGCTGGGGAATTCTCTTCCGCTATTTCCACGCGGGTTTTAGCTTGGGCCGAAAAGCCCAGTCCCGTGATGAGAATAAAGAGTATCAGGCGTTTCATGTAAATGATTATATAAATTTACGGCTTTTTTGGCATTAAGACGGAAAGCCCCGCTATATTTGCCAACGGGGCGTATAAATTGTACACTTGTAAATAACAGTAGCGTTGTTTAGGAGTAAAGTTATTATGGAAAAAGTGTATATTAGCCGCAAAAAATATGAATCCCTGATGGGGGAACTGAAAAATTTGAAAGATACCAAAGCCCAGCTTTCCCAGGAAATAGGCGAAGCGGCCGCCCAGGGCGATTTGAAAGAAAATGCGGAATATCACGCCGCCAAAGAAAAACAGGCAGAAACGCTCATCCGCATTCAAGAGCTGGAAAATACGTTGCGCAATGCCGAAATTACAGACAATCTGGATGTGGACCGCAGCGAAGCACGCATAGGCGCCACGGTAACAATTTTGGATTTGGAAGCGGATTTGGAGTTTACCTACACGCTGGTAGGGTCTATGGAATCCAACCCGGAGAAGGGGTTGCTTTCCGTCAAAAGCCCGTTAGCTTCCGGCGTATTGGGACATAAAGAAGGCGACGAGTTTGAAGCCCAGCTGCCTAAAGGCCCGCACAAATATAAATTGGTCAAACTGGAATATAAATAGTTTCCATAAATCCCAATTTTCTACCCCGCTGAAAAGCGGGGTTTTTTATAATTTCCTTTCCCCGGGTGCGCGGCCTGGGCAGATAGTAAAGGCAGGGCTGGCGGTATGCCTGGCAAGAGAAACTATGAACGAAGCTTGCTGGAAAAGTGTTATTTGGGCTCAGACAAGCAGCTTGTTTTTATAGGGCTTGTATTGTTTTTTTTTTTTGATAAATTTTATCAGAAGATAAAATTTATCAAAAAAGGAGCCGGAAGTGAAAAAGCACTTTAAGAGCCATTTAGGTGGCTTTACGCTTATTGAGCTGTTGGTGGTGGTGCTGATTATTGGCATTTTGG
>CALVFA010000052.1 GCA_944326725.1 uncultured Elusimicrobiales bacterium
TTCGGTTTTTGGCGGGCAAACTGGAATTAAAACGCTATTATGGGGACGGGGTTATCATCTCCACCCCGGCGGGCTCTACGGCTTACTCCCTGGCGGCAGGCGGGCCAATTGTAGAGCCGGATTTAAACGTTTTAGTCATTACGCCGCTATGCCCGCACAGTTTAACCGAGCGCCCCCTGCTGGTGCGCGCCGGCGAAGAATGGGCCTTTTCCCCGGTGTTTAAAAATCCAGCCGACCGCGCCGTAGCTAGCCTAGATGGGCAGGAAAACTACGAACTCCAAAACGGAGACCGCGTCATTTTGCGCCGCTCCGCACACGAGGCGCAGTTGATTTGCGCCGGAAATTTTGATTTTTTTACCCGCTTGCGCGCCAAGCTGGAATGGGGAGAGCGCGATGCTTCGTAAACTCTGCGTACGCAATTTTGCGGTCATTTCCGAGGTAGAATTTGCCCCCCAGCCCGGCCTGAATGTTTTTACCGGGGAAACGGGAGCCGGCAAATCGGTGGCTATCTCTGCGCTGGGCTTTGCGCTGGGGGCGCGCGGGTCAGTTTCCTTAATTAAAGACGGGGCAGAACAACTGGAAGTGTGTGCCGAATTTGACACGCAGGGCCTTTCCCCCGCGCTGCTGCAAAAATACGCCCCCGACGAAAAAACGCTGGTTCTGCAGCGCACGCTGGACCACAAAGGCAAAAGCAAAGCCTCTATTAACCGCCGCGCCGTGGCCGCCGGCGCTTTGGCGGAGTTGGGCAAAGAGCTGGTGGACTTTCATGGTCAGCACGAACACCAAAGCTTACTTCAGCCGGATATCCAACTGCAACTGTTAGACCAGTACGCCTCTTTGCAACCGCTGCGCACAAAAACGGCTGCCGCCTATCAACAATGGCGCCAAGCGCAAGAGCGGCTGGAAGCGGCCCAAATGAGCGAACAGGAAAAAGCACGCCTGTTGGATTTATATTCTTTTCAGCTGGGAGAAATAGAAAAAATCCGCCCCCAGTTGGGTGAAGATACGGAACTGGAGCAAAAACTGCCCCAGCTCAAACACGCCGGCCGCCTATTAGAGCTGGCGGGGCAAGCGTACCAAAATTTATATGAAGATGAAAATTCCGCCACGGCTCTTTTAGGCCGCGCCGCACGCCACGTGCGCGAAATGGCGGAGCTGGACGAGCACGCCGCGTCCCTGGCAGAAGCACTGGAAAACGCAGAAACCTTACTTTCTGACGCCTGCGCCGATTTAAGCGCCTACCAGAGCGATTTACATGCAGACCCTCAAACGCTGGACAATATGCTGGCCCGCCATGAAAAACTCAAACGCCTGAAACTCAAATATGGTCCCGAGCTGGCAGATGTTTTGCAAAAAGAAGAAGAACTGAAAAAACAGATAGACAATTTGCAAAATTCACAGCTACACGAAGAGGAACTGCTCCGTACCGAGCAAAAAGCCCGCGCTGAACTGGACCGGCTGTGCCAAGATTTACACGCCAAACGCACCGCCGCAGCCCAAAAGCTCTCTGCCCAATTGGTAAAAGAAATCACGCCGCTTGGCTTTAAAGGGCTGGTGTTTGAAATTGCGGTGGAAATGAACGAAGAAAATCCGGGGCCGCAAGGAGCAGATGAGGTAACGTTTCTATTCTCTCCCAATCCGGGTCAGGCGCCGCGGCCGCTGGCTCTGGCTGCTTCCGGCGGGGAGCTCTCACGCGTTATGCTAGGGCTAAAAACCGTACTGGCAGGCAGCATTCCCGTCATGGTATTTGACGAGGTGGACAGCGGCGTAGGCGGGCGCACAGCCGCCTTGGTGGGTGAAAAGCTGCACGCCGTGGCCCAGGGGCGGCAGGTGCTGTGTGTGACCCACTTGGCCTCCGTAGCCGCCTGTGCCGACGCTTTCTTTCATATAGAAAAATCTACAGACGGCAAAACAACAGACGTCACGCTCACCCCATTAAACGGCAAAAACATTGACCTGGAGCTGGCCCGCATGCTCGGCGCCGCGTCCGAAAAAGACCAGACTGCTTTGCTCCACGCCCAGGAAATGCGCCAAAGAGCCCACAAAGCCTAATTCTTTTCTTATAAATAAAAACGGTTTTTCCCGTTTGCTTTTGATACAATATATCTGTTAACGGCACAGGGGGTTCCCTCAGCCGAATTTGAAAAAAGGAGTAATCTTATGGCTTGCAAAAATAAATGGTGGCCTCATAACTGGTTCTGCCTTAAAGGGCTGTACTGGATATTTGTTGTTATCTTTTATATTATCTTAGCGCTTTCTCTCTATCAAATCATCAGCGCTATATACTACATCTTTGCAACGTGGAACAATCCGATGATTAACACTGCCTCTGAGAGCATAAACCTGCTCTTCTTGGTAATCAGCGATTGTTTCTACATGTTGGTGCCTTTAACCGTAGCGGCTATTTTAAAAGCCTTGCGCAAGATTAAAAAAGCCGTGGCACCCTGCTGCTGTGAAGCCCATAAAGAAGAAGTTGTTGTCGTCAGCAGCGAAGAAAAATAAGTTTGTTTAAAGGAGGCGGCCTAGCCGCCTCCTTGCCTATAAACGCCGGAGTACTCATGAAAAAAAGCGTTTTTTTTGTTTTATCCCTTTTTATTTTTTCCCTTTCTTTTGCCGAAACCGTCAAATTAAAAGACGGCACTTTTATTAATGGCTCTATCGTTTCCCAAACAGAATATACCCTCAATTTAAACACTTCTTACGGCCCGGTAGTGCTCAATCAGCGCGACGTGGAATCTGTGCTTCCGGACCAACACCGCATTTATTTAAAGGGCGGCACCCAACTCATTGGCGTTATCTTGGATTTAGACGAATTTAACATGGTACTGCAGACCGATCAAGGTATCGTCAATATTGATATGCCGCAAATTCTGTCCGTAGAAGTATATGACTATGACCAAGGGGCGTCCGCCCAGCAGGCCATAGCAGACCAACAGGCCAAACAACAAGCGGCCGCCGCCTCAGCTGCGGCGCTGCAAGCAGGAGCGGCTGCTGCTTCTGCACAGGCCGCACCGGTGACAGCGGCAGGCGGGCTGACATTTGATGCAGACATTGAAAAAGTATTTGATGTAAAAAAGCCAGAAATTGTAAATGGGCAAGTACAGACCGTAAAAGAAATATCCGCAGCGGAAATCCGTGCCCGCCGCGCGCAGATGAGTGATGAAGAAGCCTTCTTAAAGGGAGTTAATAAAGCACAAACTGATGAGGAAGCAATCGTGCAAACCGCCGAAGCGGCCCGCAGCGGCAAATTGGAACAAATCAAAAAGGCCGAAGCCAAACGCGCCAAACGCCCCAAAGACAGCGCCTCGGACAAATACTTTGCCATTACAATCGGCGCACAAATGAACGATTTAAAATTGGACAACACA
Source organism: uncultured Elusimicrobiales bacterium (assembly GCA_944326725.1). Classification (GTDB taxonomy): domain Bacteria; phylum Elusimicrobiota; class Elusimicrobia; order Elusimicrobiales; family Elusimicrobiaceae; genus Avelusimicrobium. The sequence goes on from CALVFA010000052.1 coordinate 3,369, forward strand.
GACAGAGCGGGCTTTGCCGGTACAGACCCATACGACGTGGGCGGTACCGGGGTACGCGCCGAAGCGGCTTTCTTATGGCGTGTAAAAAGCAGCAATCTGTGGCTGGGGCCGGCACTGGCAATAGCCAATATTCCCAACTCTTCTTTTGACGATAAAGACCCCGCTATTGAGGCCGCCAACCAAGACGCCTACGACAAAGCAGAGAACAAGGACAACGTGAACTACCCCTATCCGCCCGGGTCGGACTTGTCTGTGCATACCAGCGGCCAGGCCATAGACCTGCTGCTCAAGGCCAACTACTACTTTAATCCGGACGATTTGTTTTCCATTTATCTGACCGCTTCCGGAGGCTACCGCATGCTCTCACTTAATTACCGCGGGGTTATACAGTCCGATACCATAGACGGAAATTCATTTGTGGGCTCGGTAGGCATTGGCACAGAAACCCATTTTGACGATATGATGCTGGGTCTGGAAGTGCAAGAATTTTTTGCCCCCTATTCCGGCAGTTTAAAAGAGTCTTCCGTCGCCAATTTGGTAGCTTCTGTGAAATTTAGCTGGAAATTTTAATGCGTATTCTCTTGCTTCCCAATTCACTAAAAGGCTCTTTAAGCGCGCGCCAAACGGCGCGCGTTTTGGAATCTGTACTTAAAAAAAAGCACCACGTCCAAAGCTTCCCTCTTTCCGACGGAGGGGACGGTTTCATTGATTTTTTCAAAGCCTTACACCCCGCCTCACGCCTGACACGGCTGCGCGCGCGCAATGCGTTTGGGCAAAAACGCGCCACCTCTTATTTATGGCTGGAAAAAGAAAAAACCGCCGTCTTGGAAACAGCCCGCATCTGCGGCCTGGGCCGTGCTAAAAAAGAGGACTTAGACGCTTTAGGCGCCTCTTCTTTTGGGGTAGGGCAAGTGTTGAAACACGCACTAAAACGCGGTGCAAAAAAAATATATGTTGGCTTAGGCGGCGTAGCATGCAACGACGGCGGAGCCGGCATTGCACAAGCTCTGGGCATTGTTTTTTTAGACGCAAAGAAACGCCCCCTTTTACCGGGTGCCCAGCCCCTGCTGCAGCTGCGCGGCCTAGATATGGCTAGTGTTACTAAAGCATGGCGCGGCATAAAAATTTATGCCGTAGCCGATGTAACAAACCCGATGCTGGGCCCCCGCGGTTCCGCCCGGGTGTTTGGCCCGCAAAAAGGTGCCACGCCCGCCCAGGTGCGCACACTGGAAAAGGCTTTATCCGTTTACGCGCGTGTTGTCAAAAAGACCACAGGAAAAGACATTGCCCACACTCCCGGCACCGCCGCAGCCGGTGCGCTGTGCGCCGGATTATATGGGCTGCTAGGAGCCCAAATTATATTTGGAGCAGACTTTATAAACAAACATCTTCCGCTAGACAAATGGGCCCAAAAGGCAGATTTGCTCATTACGGCGGAAGGAAAACTGGACAAGCAAACCTTGTATGGCAAAGCACCGCTGGCCGTTTTAAAAACTGCCGCAAAAAACAAAAGGTCGGCGCTGTTTATCTGTGGAACTTACGAAGAAAAAGCCCTTCAAAAACTGCCTAAAAATCTTAAATTATCCTTAGCGTGCCTGACGGACTTTGCCCAGAACTCCGCAGACAGTATGCGCCACGCCGCCAAATACCTGCGGCAGATTGGACAAAAAGTATAAAATTATCCGCACTTTAAAAAGCCATCACATAACAATCCGACTTTTCGTGATCACATTTTACTGTGGCAGAGGAAGCCGCCATATGACGGCACATTCCTTTGCCCCAATCCGTATTAGGATAACAAAGCAAATCTGGATCTTTTTGACTGGTTAAAACCGGAAGTAATAATGAAAAATCGGACACCCCTTTGCTTTTTCCCGGACCCGTATAAGCGTACGATGCATAAACGCCCCAATTACTAATTTTAGTAGTTTCGTCTATATATAAAGTGCCCGCGCACCAGCCTGAGTCCGGGCAAGGTCCGTCCTCTGCCGCCCCTGAACAGCGGAAACGATAATAAGACACCCCGGCGGCGTCTAAATAGCGGCTTAAATCCAAACATTCATTCCGTCCGCCGTTCAACAAAAAAACTTTCCGCCCCTCTTTTAATTGTTTAAACCACGGAAGTATCCCCGCCACTTTGGCTTTAGCCACCACTTTTTGGTATTGGGGCAAAGCCACCGCTACTAAGATGCCGATAATCAGCACCACCATCAAAAGCTCAATGAGCGTAAAGCCGCCAAAATGCCTCTTTGCGCGTGTTTTTATGTTTTGTGTCTTTTTTTGATAAATTTTGCACATACGCAAAATTTATCAAAAAAAAAAAACAAATCAAGCCCTTCCTATATAAAGTGGCTAGACAAGTATAATCTGTATGGATTTTGCAGAAAGCCGGACAGTCAATAGGTCACTCTAACATCTTTAAAATATCGGCTGGTACTTGGGCCATATATTTCGGTTGATAGGCCGCCAGCTCAGCTGGCGTACGAAAGCCCCAGGTTACGGCGCAGGCGTCTACGCTGGCGTTGCGGGCGGTTTGCATATCTACATCTGAATCCCCCACATACAACGTATCTGCCGCCTTCACGCCTGTTTGCTTTAAAATCTCCTGTACAAAAAGCGGGTCCGGCTTAGTGGGCAACCCCTCGCGCTGGCCCAGCACCGCAGAAAATGCAATTGTCGAAAAATAATGCTTTACCAGCTGCGCGGTGGCTTCTTGATATTTATTGGACGCCACCGCTAATTTTAAGCCGCGGTTTTGCAAAGCTTCCAACAAGGAGACAATACCCTCATAAGGCTTGGTTAAATCCGCCCCGTGTGCGTTGTAATACGGCACAAACAAAGCCCGCACCCGCAGTACATTTTCCTGCGTACGCGCTGCCGGGGGCAGGGCCCGCTCAAAAAGTTTATTAATACCGTTGCCAACAAAGCGCAAGTAGGCCTGTGTTGAATGTAAAGGGAAGTGTAATTTTTCTAACGCCTGATTAGTAGCTGCCGCCAAATCGGCAATGGTATTAAGCAAAGTTCCGTCTAAATCAAAAATCACTAATTTTTTCATCATTCTTAAACATAAAATACGGCAAAATATTTTCTTTTATATATTTTAGAATTTTTAACTCATTTGCTAAAAGGGCCCGGCACGGGGCTGCATTATAGAAGGCAAACAAAAAGGACTTTTACTCTTTCTCAAACAAGACAAACCCCAAAATACCGCACTCGTCCAACTGGCTACTAAACGGCACAAAAAAGCGGAACCGCCCGGGCTCCGCTCCGATAAGAAAAACCTATTATAAATACTGCTTGTAAAAATCCATCAGGCGTTGTTTGTATTCAAAACCGCCCACTTCAGCGCATTTATTTTGTTTGGCACCCGGTACCAGCCAAACTTCTTTCGCCTCCCCCGCCCGCTTAAAAAGCATTTTAGCCTGTGCCGCTGGGACAGCGCTGTCATAACGTCCGTGAATAATAAAAACTGGGCGCGGCGCAATTTTAGAAATATTATATTTGGGACTATACTGCTCCGGATTGACCGGCAGACTGCGCCGTATATAGTGTAAAATCAGCGGCACCAACGGAAAATTAGGCACTTTGTAATGTACCCATACCCAACGCGATACCACCCGGCGGAACGAATAATAAGCTCCTTCCGACACGACACATTTTATTTCCGGATTTTGAGCCGCTTCACAAATAGCCGCCACACCGCCTATAGAAAGGCCATACAGTCCAATAGAGACACAGGCAAACGGACGCGTTTCTTTAAGGAAAGCCAACGCTGCCTGCAAGTCTTTTAATTCCAAATAACCGATGGAGCCGTTCTTCCCGCCGCTTTCACCGCAAGAGCGAAAGTCAAAATACATCAAGTTATATCCCAAATCATGCAAAAAGTAAGTATCCTTAAACACATCGCCGCGGTTCATGCCCCAGCCATGCATAAAAATAATCGTTTTCTCAGAGGAAGGATTAGCAATAAACCAGCCTTTGATTAACACGCCGTCTTCAGTTTTAAAATAAATATTTTCATACGGCAGTTTGTACTGGTCTGGCCACACATCTAACGCTTTGCGAGAAGAAACAGACAACAACAGTTTTTTGGCGGTCCTCATACAGAACAATACCGTCAGCAAAACCAACAGCAAAATCACAGCCAAAATAGTGAAAGTTACCGCAATCATAAATCTATTTTATAAAATATCTTTCTTTCCGTGCACAGACATGCGGGCTTTGCCTGGTTTAAGCTGACGCTAAGAAGCCGTGCCGGCGGCACGCTCCAGCCGTTTAAACGCCCGGGGCAGCTGGGCCGCCACATCTGAGGCCAGCACACAGCGCGGCGTTAATTGTGCCGCGGCCAAATCTCCGCACAACCCGTGCAAATAAACGCCGCAGGCGGCGGCTTTTAGTGCGCTGGCATTATTAAATCCGGCCGCCGTGCCCAGCTGCGCCCACAGCCCGGCAATAAATCCCGCCAGCGTGTCTCCGCTGCCGGCTTTAGCTAAAGCAGGGCCGCCGGTGGTATTAACATATACTTTTTCCCCGTCGGTTACCACCGTATGATACCCTTTGAGCACGCTGACCCCGCCCGTGCGGGCAGAAAGTTCTTTGGCGTAAAGAGGGCGTTTGTTGTCATCGGCGGAGATTTTTTGCCCCAAAAGACGCTGCATTTCCCCCGGGTGCGGCGTACAAATCAGCGGGAAACGCCCGCAGATTTTTTGTATTCCCATGCGGCTGCGGGCCAGTGCATTTAAAGCGTCCGCGTCCACCACGGCAGGCAACGTATTCTTTTCTAAAAAAGGAAGAAGAAAAGGAGCCTGTGCTAGCCCCGGGCCGATTAAAATAAGAGACGGCTTGAAGTCCTTTATAAACTGCTGCACCTGCTTTACCGCACGCACAGAGAGAACGCCGTCTTTCTCAGCCAAAGGTAAAGTGAGCATTTCCGGCAGAGCGGCTGCTGCGGTGCTTTGGCGGCTTTTAGGCAAAGCCAACGCCGCCAGCCCGGCTCCTGTCTGCAGAATAGCGCGTGTGCACAGCACGCCGGCGCCCGCCATTTTTTCAGAGCCTGCTATAACAAGCACCCGCCCAAAAGTCCCTTTGTGGGAGCGAAGCGGACGCTTAGGCAAGAAAGAAAGGACCTGTTTGCGCGTCAGGCGCATGCGCCCTCCTTATTCTACGGTAACGCTTTTAGCCAAATTGCGCGGTTGGTCAATATCACGCCCCAGCCGTTTGGCTACCCAATAAGCAAAGAATTGCAAGGCAATTACATCTAATACCGGCTGTAAATACTCGCTGGTTTGCGGTACTACAATTTGGTGATCGGTCACAGAAGAGGCTTCCTCTTTTCCGTCAGGTGTCGTCACCGCAATTACAAACGCCCCGCGGGCGCGGCATTCCTGACAGGCGGAAAGCATTTTCTCAAATAAATGATTTTTAGGCATTAAAATAAGAACCGGCGTGCCTTTGTCAATCACAGAAATGGGCCCATGCTTGATTTCCCCGGCGGCGAAGCCTTCTGCTGAGGAATAGGAAATCTCTTTTAGTTTCAGGGCCCCTTCCAAAGCAATGGGATAATCCACATTGCGCCCCAGGAAAATAAAGCGATTGGATTTATAGAGTTTGCGCGTTAAATGGCGCACATCATATTCAATTTTGAGCGTATCTGCCACTGCTTTGGGCAAAGCCATGAGCTCTTTATAGAGTTTGTTAAACTGGCTTTGGCTGATGTTGCCCGAAGCGTGCCCCAAGAAAATGGCCAGCGCGTAAAGTGAAATAATTTGGCTGGTAAAAGCTTTGGTGGAAGCTACGCTGATTTCCGGCCCGCAATGCGTATAAAACACGCTGCCGCACGCGCGTGTTAAGCCAGAGCCCAGCACATTGCAAATAGCCAAACGCTTAAAACCCAGCTCTTTGGCTTTTTTCACAGCGCCCAAAGTATCTGCCGTTTCGCCGGATTGACTGACGGCCACGCACAGCGTGTCTTTGGCGGGCGGGATAGTGCGGTATTTAAATTCGCTGGCCAAATCCACCGAAGCGGTCACCCCGGCAAAATTTTCCAAATAATACTTTCCAATCAGTGCCGCGTGATAAGCCGTACCGCAGGCCACCAAATACACATTTTTAATACGGCGCAAATCTT
>CALVFA010000053.1 GCA_944326725.1 uncultured Elusimicrobiales bacterium
CCCAAATAAGCAACAAAAGTATAATTTGTAGCTCCTTTGTCTAGCCAGCCGTTGTCTAAGTAGCGGCTGGCACTCAATGTTACTTTCTGATCTCCAGTTCCTTTTGTAGCTGCAGTAATGCAGCCATCTGTTTCCGTAAAATTGGTAAAGGAAGACAAAACATGCACATCCAAGTCATTTAAACACTGAGTATACGTGCCGTTGGCCATAAGATAATTTTTTTGTGCTTCCTCAATATTTTTTATCAGCACGCGCAGTTCCGCAGCGCGGCTTCTTTTAATTACTTTTTGATACTGCGGAAAAGCAATAGCCGCCAGTACGCCAATAATTAAAACTACTACCAGAAGTTCTATCAGCGTAAAACCGCCAAATTTGCCTTTAGCGGGGGTTTTAAAGAAAAGAATGTTTTTTTGATACATTTTGCTCATAGGCAAAATGTATCAAAAAAAAAAAACAATGCAAGGCCTTTCTGCACGCACGGGCCCAACAAATAAGCGCAGGCATTAAGCCTGCGCTTACCTACACAAATCAGAATAAAAAAGATGCTTTATTTTCCTTCCCGTTCCTTCTTTTTCATCTCCCGCCATAAAGCCAGCGCCTCTTCTGGCGTGGCCGCTTTGGCGTGGTCGCCAAACACATGCGGGTGGCGGCGGTGTAATTTTTCATCTAGATAAGCCATTACGTCCTCTATGGTAAATTTGCCTTCTTCCTGGGCTATTTGCGCATGCATCAGCACCTGCAGCAATACATCACCCAATTCTTCTTTCATGTTTTCGTCGTCATTATTATTAATCGCGTCAATAAGTTCCTGGCTTTCATTTTGCAGGCATTTGATGAGTGTTTCATGCGTTTGTTTTTTATCCCACGGACAGCCGTCCGGCCCGCGCAAGGTGGAAACAGTCTGTTTTAAATTTTCAAAAGTAGTTTTCATTTGTAGCCCTCCGGCAAAAATGCTATACCATTATTATATGAAAATAAATTTTAAACTCATGTTGGCGGCCTTTTTGACGGCCGGTTTTATTCCCGGCGCCATGGCGCAGGTGACCGTCGTAAAACAAGACGGCAAAAAAATCTATTTGGATACTTCCACTTTCAACCGAAATGTTTCCGTTGGAGAAACTTTTAAAATCATTACCGGGCAGGAAAAACTGACCAACCCCAAAACCGGCAAAGAGCTGGGCCTGGTGTATCAATATTCCCAAGAAGGAAAAATTATAGAAGTGCAGCCGCTCTATGCGGTGGGTGAATTGCCGCAGGCCGCCTCCTACGAAATCGGCTCAGAGGCAGTAATCACTCCGAACGCCCAAGAAGCCGCCCTCGCTGCGGCCACCGCGCCGCAAACCGCCCAGGCAGACAGCCCAGCCGCCGCCCAGACGCCCGCGCTGGTGGCTAACCGCAAAATAAAAACCTATCCGGTTTTGGAGCATGAAATTATCAGCGCCGTAAAAGCAGATTTAAACGCATTCCCCGGCGAAGAAATAGCCGCTTTGGACGCTAAAGGGCACCTGTTGGTCTATACGCAAAATGACGGCAACTTGCAGCAAATAGCCGACTATAAAATCCCCGCCAACAAAACGCCGATCACGCTTTCCGCCTTAGATATTATGCAAAGCGGATACGCCCAACTTTTTGCCGTCGTCTACGACACGCAAAAGAAATCCATTGTTACCCTGGTATTAGACGGCTCAGACAAAGACCTTAAAGAAATAGACAGCCTGCCCTATTTTGTAAAAGAGCTGGGCTGCGACGCAGACAAAAAACTCTACGCCCAAAAACCTTTCATCAGCGGCACCAAAGCCGGCGACGTGCGCCTGCTGAAATACGCCAAAGGAAAATTTTCTTTGGCAGAGGACGCCTTTGCCTCGCGCGGCAACTGGCTGACGGGCCTTGCCTACTACCCCATACAAAGTGCAGACAAGCCTAACCCAGTTTTCACTTTTTCTAACGGGGAATTGCGCCTGCGCCTCTATAATGGAAAATATGCACAAAGTCCTTCTCTGTTCGCGGCGGCTCCAAATCGTGTAAAATATAAACAAGACATCATTTCGTTCTATCCCTCATTGCAAGTATATGGCCCTGCCGGCAAAGCGGTTTTGGCGGCAGTAGAAAATACAGCCAAGTTCGGAATTTTGTCGGAAAGTTTTGGTTCTTACAAAAGCAGCAAACTCCATTTCCTGACGTATGAAAACGGCGTACTGGACGTACGCGAAACAATAGATTTAAACGGTTTCCTCTATGACACCAACTGCACTTCAACGGGCATTTTGGCCCCGCAGGTGGTATCCGGCGGGCAAACCGTGCTGACGGAAATTTACCGCTAGCGTCCATTTTATCTAAGGAGAAATAACGTGCAAAACGACAACGACACCATTCACTTGTTAGACAAAGGATTTATCCGCCTGGTGGATTTCATGGGCAGCGACAACCGCGTCGTCAGCTCTGCCCGTGTATCTTTTGGCGGCACTTCCAAAGGGGAAGAAAAAGACAAAGGCCTGATCAAATATCTTTTGGAGCACCGCCACCACACCCCGTTTGAGCACTGTTATTTCCAATTTCACGTTTGCTGCCCCATCTACGTTGCCCGTCAATGGATGCGCCACCGCTGGGGCTCTTTCAATGAAATCAGCGCACGCTACACCCAGGTAAAAGACGAATTTTATATCCCTTCCCACTTCCGCGGACAGGACTTCAAAAACAGACAAGGCTCCATAGAAGCTCATTTTGACGACGCTACCCTGCGCAAAATCTATGAAGATAGCGTGGAAGCTTCTTTCGCCGCGTACAATAAACTTATTGAAGCCGGCGTAGCGCGCGAAATGGCGCGCGGAGTTTTGCCGGTGTGCCAATATACGCAGTTTTACTGGAGCGTCAACGCCCGCAGCCTTTTAAACTTTTTGCAGCTGCGCCAAGACGGCCACGCCCAGTACGAAATCCGCGTCTATGCAGACGCTATTGCCCAGATTTTTAAAGAAAAAATGCCGTGGTCTTGGGAAGCTTTTGAAGCGTTGGACAAAAAACTTCCGCTCGGCGCGGCTTAATAAAAAGGGAGAGTTTCCTATATGCGCGTACTAGGCATGATTATGGCAGGCGGCAAAGGCGAACGTCTTTACCCGCTGACCAAAGACCGCTCCAAACCTTCTGTTCCGTTTGGAGGCAAATACCGCATCGTGGATTTTGTGCTGTCCAATTTCGTCAACTCCGGGATTTTCTCGTCATATGTGCTCGTGCAATATTTGTCCCAAAGCTTGATTGAATACCTGCGCACCACGTGGCGGACGGAAGGGTTGATACCGGACCACTTCCTTACCTGCGTGCCCCCGCAAATGCGTTTGGGCGAAATTTGGTACCGCGGCACAGCCGACTCTGTGCGCCAAAACATTAACCTGGTGCGGGATTTTGCACCGGATTTGGTGGCAGTGTTTGGGGCGGACCACATTTACCGCATGGACGTGCGGCAAATGATTGATTTCCACCTCAAAAACAAGGCTGATGTCACCGTGGCGGCTAATACGGTAAGCATTAAAGATGCGCCGTCTTTTGGCATTTTGGGTACGGACGACAACCACCGCATTATCCAGTTTGATGAAAAACCGCAAAAACCCCGCCACATTCCCGGCAACCCCAAAGCGGCTTTTGCCTCTATGGGCAACTATATTTTTAATACCGACGTATTGCTGCAGGTGCTCCAAAAGCGCTTCTGCGACGTGCCGGCCTTAGACTTTGGCAAACACATTCTGCCCAAAATCTTAACCGACCACCGCACATTCGCCTATGACTTTCAAAGCCAAACGCTCCCCGGCGCCAAACCGCACGAAGAGCCCGGCTACTGGCGCGATGTGGGCACCATAGAATCTTTTTGGCAGACCAATATGGACCTGCTGGGTCCCAAACCGAAACTGGATTTGGACAACCCCAAGTGGCCCATTAACACCACCGCTTTCCGCGTGCCTCCCACCAAATATTTGGGCGGTACGGTCATAGACTCTATGGTCAGCAACGGCTGTATTATCCACCCCAAAACCAAGATTAAAAACTGCGTGCTGGCCAGCAATGTGGTGGTGCACGAAGGGGCGGATTTGGAAGGGTGCGTTATCATGGACAACTGCGAAATTAAAGCGGGCGCCAAACTGAAAAAAGTGATCATTGACCGCTTTAACACCATTCCTGCCAAACAGACCATCGGTTTGGACCAGGAAGCAGACGCCCAACGCTACTATATTGACCCTTCGGGCATTGTCGTAATCCCGCGCGGGAAAAATAAATTCCTGTAATCCAACGAAAAATTAGAGGCGCCCTAAAGGGCGCCTTTTTTATTGCCCGGCAATGTGCCAAGCGTAGCCGGAAACGGGTAGACGCGTACATGTTCTTGTCTAAAAATTCCCCCTGTTGGGCTCTCAAATACTGTCTTATATCCACCTTCTTCTCTCAAACCCAAGCCAAGGCCTGTTGGGCTCTTGCATACGGACTTATTGAATGACTGATCTTCTGTGCGCCTGAATTCTTCCCGTTTGACGCCCGGACTTTTTGTGCGTTTATGCTGCGCCATTTGCCACAGGGGTTTTCCTTCCCCAGGGTCTCCCGGTTTTTCTGTGCGGAGGTGTTCGCTCCACCCAGCCTGATATTTTCCTGCGCGTCTATGCCGCCGATTCAGCACACGATTTCACCCGTTCAAACGCTCTCTGCTTGGCCCGCATGGTTGCGCCACTTCACCGAGCCTGAACTGTGGAATGATTTTTCACCTAGTCTTTCCGCGGTGCTTTTCCATGTGCTACTCGGTCGGACTCTGAGGCAGTAAGCTCTCCCTATTTGGTGTCCCAATTTTTACACCTGCGCTTGCCATTGAGCCCCAAACTTCCCTATTGACCGCCCCAGTTTTCCTGCGCGGCGGCGGTCACCCCATCTGTACTTCCCAATATTTTTCTGTACGTCTATGCTGCACATTTTCCTACGCTCTATGGCACACTTTCGGCGCAGAATTTCGCCCACCGGAACAGCCCCCGTTTTCCCGCGCAGCGGGCACTAGCACCTTACATTTCCCTATACATCTATGCTGCAGCATTCAGTACAAGATTTTATCCGCCAAAACTACCACGGTGTTTTCCGCCGCCGCGCCGCCATGTTCCCAGCACCTGCCGCGACGCTATGCTCCTGCCGCCCGGCGCGCTTTACACTCTTCTCTTTTTATCTACGCGCCGCCCTGTTTTTTATATAATAAAACCAATGATAAAGAAGATTTATTTGCGCGACCAAGATGAAATTTTGCTGGCCCTGGGCGTACAGGACCGCAAACTGCGCGCGCTGGAAAAAGAATTTAAAATAGACGCTTCCGTCAAATATAACGAAGACGGACAGGGGGCGGAACTGTCTTTAAAAGGCACCCATTCACGGCTGGACAAGGCGCTGGCGCGGCTGAAGAAAATATTGGAAATGTCGGCCAAAATGAAAACCGAAGAGCCGGAGCAGGACCGCGTCCCGTTTAAAGACAATATCATCTTCCGTCCGGAGCACGCCCGCCCGGTAGAAGCGCGCACCGAAAACCAAAAAAAATATATTGAAGCCGTCTTTGACAACGATCTGCTGGTGTCTGTAGGGCCTGCCGGTACGGGCAAAACTTTCCTAGCGTGTGCGTGCGCGCTGCGCGCGTTGGAGCTGGGCATGGTGGAGCGCATTATCGTTACCCGCCCTATCGTAGAAGCCGGCGAAAAACTGGGTTTTCTGCCAGGTGATATTAACGAAAAAACGGACCCGTATTTACGCCCGATTTACGACGCTTTCTACGCCATGCTGGGTGTAGAAAAGTTCCGTGCGCTCAAATACGGCAATGTTTTAGAAATTGCCCCCTTGGCCTATATGCGCGGGCGCACGTTGGAAAAGGCGTTCATTATTTTAGACGAAGCGCAAAACACCCTGCCCGCACAAATGAAAATGTTTCTCACGCGCATGGGCATTAACTCCAAGATGATTGTAAACGGGGATCTGACGCAAATTGATTTGCCGCAAAAAAGCCAAAGCGCCCTCTTGCAGCTGCCCAAAATTTTAAAAGGCGTACCCGGCGTAGCTTTTGCTGACTTTGGAGCAGAAGACGTGGTGCGCCACCCATTGGTCAAAAACATTTTGCACGCCTATGATAAGTGGGAAAAGAAAACCGCCAAAACCGAAAAATGATTATTAATATCTTCTATCAAACCGATATTCCCAAATACTTACGCCGCACCGGGCTTTTCAAACAAGCCTGCGCAGCCGCGCTGAAAAAATATGCCAAGGAAAAGGCAGAAGTAAATATTGTCTTTGTAGATGAAAAAGAAATCCTGCGCGTGAATAAAACCTATTTAAACCACCATTATGTCACCGATGTCATCTCTTTTAATCACGAACGCCCGCCTTTTGACATTGGCGCCCCGTGGGCTTTTGGAGACGTCTGTGTCTGCTACCAAGTGGCGCGCAAAAACGCGCCGCAGTTTAAGCATACTATTTTACAGGAGATGATGATGTATGCCGTACACGGCTGCTTGCACCTGGCCGGTATGGACGACCACGCCCCCCAAGACCGCGCCGAAATGGACCGTCGGGCCGAAAAGATTATCCAGCACACCATCCAGCATTGACCTCTCGTCTACCTTGACCGAAAGCTCGGCACAATCAAACATTCCCCGACTAATGCACCCTGTTTTTTCAAATTTCCGCCTTACTCTATTTTCCCCGGTGTTAAATTCTGAAAAACCATTTCCTCTTATAATGAGACTTATCCTTCTTTAGTTTTAAGCCAACGCCTGGAATTACTGTAACATCTTCTTATAAAAAAGCCGCCCTCTGTAGGCGGCTTAAAATTTATCTATCAGCTGACCGTTACCACTTCCGGCTCTGTCCCCACCAAACGCAGGTATTGCATTTTCTTATGCAAGCCCACATCTACCGGGATAATATTGCGCCCGTTATCAAGCACAATTTCCGGCACCTGCGTATGCCCTACCACCTGCTTGAGTTCGCTGCGCGGGCAAGAGGCAAACAAATCGTCCAAATCTTCCCAAAAAATACCGCCGAATTTATCGGTGCCGCTGCGGTGCAGGCTGATATTAAAAATCGGATGGCGGAAAAACTCGTGTTTTATCGCCTCGCGGAAAATCATGTTGGTTAAAATAGCCACATTGTTTTCCGTCAGCTCATCTAGCTGCATTTTAAAAATTTTCATCAGCTTGTGCGTCACGCCCGCGTGGGTAAACAGATAGCCTTTGTAAGAATAAGCGGCGCGGATTTCAAAGTCCAACACCTGTCTTTTAAGTTTGTCCCGCACCAGTTTGGCTTCTTCTTTGCCAAAACCAGAGATCAAAAAGTTGCTCATCAAAAGTTCCAGCTCATGATTGCCCACCAGCCGCACCACTTCCCCTTGGGACGCATTAGCCTGCCGCTGGATCCTATCCAGCAAATCATCTACTTGTTTAGGCTGAGGCCCCCGGTCAAAGATATCCCCCATCTGTATTAAGCGGTTGCGCCCGCCGCACCAGTTCAGCTCTCCATCTATTAAGCCGGCATGGCGCAGCATGAGCACAAAGGGCTCGTACTGTCCGTGCACGTCCCCAATCACAATCACTTGGCGCTGTGGTTTAGCTTCATTCATAAATAATATAATGACAGTATAGCAAAATTACTATAACTATACGGACTGCATTTATCAATTATGACCCTTTCCGCCCGCGCACTAAAACGCCTGCAGCATATCCTGGGGCCGGAAAATGTCTGCACCGACGACATTTCCCTGGCTCTGAATGGATATGATTGTTCCCTGAGCATACACCGCCCAGAGGCGGTGGTAACGGTGCGCGATGTTTCTTTACTAGAGCCGCTACTGGGGCTGCTGGCGCGGGAAAAAATCCCTTTTATCCCCCGGGCCGCCGCTACCAATCATGCTGGCAGCTGCGCTGCGGTAAAAGGCGGCGTAGTCATTAATATAAACCCGCTATATACTATTTACCGCATAGACACCGCCCGGCAATTTGCCGAAACGGCCCCCGGCACCGTAACCGGGGATTTGCAAGAGGCGCTGGCGCCGCTTGGTTTTTTCTACGCGCCGGACCCCGCCAGCGAAAAAGTCAGCACCTTATCAGGCAACTTGGCTCAAAATGCCAGCGGTGCGCGCTGTTTAAAATACGGCAATACCTCTGATAACACCTTATCCATAGAATTTATTACACCACAAGGGCAGACTTTGCTTTTGCGCCACGACGCACCGGGCCCGGATTGGTTGGGCCTTGTCGCCGGCAGTGAGGGCACCCTGGGGCTGATTAAGCGCATGCAGGTTAAAATTTTACCCAAGCCCAAACATATAAAAACTTTTTTAGCCACATTCCCCTCTTTGGCCTGCAGTGTGCAAACTGTAACCGATTTAGTGGCGCAAGGCCTCATTCCGCGCTGTGTAGAAGCCATGGACCATATTACCACCCAAGCGGTGGAAAACTTTGCCCACGCCGGCTACCCCACCGACGCCCAGGCCCTATTGATTATTGAACTAGACGGCGAACTAAAACAAATCCAACAAGACGCCCAAACTCTGCAAACGCTTTGCCGGGCCAACGGTTGCCAAACTTTTACCTCGGCGCGTACGGAAGCGGAGCGGGAAAAACTTTGGCGCGGGCGGCGGGCGGCCTACTCCGCCATGGCGGCGCTGGCGCCCAATGTGGCGGTGGGAGACGGCACCGTCCCGCGCAGCCAGCTGCCTGCGGCCTTAGAGCAGGTGCGCAGCATTATTGAAAAAAACGGCGTCACCGCCAGCTTGCTTTTCCACGCGGGGGACGGTAACTTTCACCCGCAGATTGTTTTTGACGCCCGCCAGCCGCAGCAAACGCGCCGCGTGCACCAAACCCTGCAGGAAATTTTAAAGACTTGCGTAGACTTTGGTGGAACAGTATCGGGAGAGCATGGCATAGGCGTAGAAAAGCGCGCAGTCATGGCTTATCAGTACAGCAAAGAAACGCTGCGTTTTTTCCAAAAAATCAAAAACGCTTTTGACCCGGGCCACCTAGCTAACCCGGGGAAAATTATTCCCATCGGCTTTGAGGACAAAGCCTCCTCCTGCACGCCAACCGACCCCAGCACCCTGGCCCTGGCGCAAGAAATCAAAAAACGCTTTGTACAAAAAACGCCCACCGTGGTAACCGGCACCAACACCCAATTAAAAACCTCTTCTGCGCAGGCTCTTTCCTCTGTATCTTTAAACCGCATTTTGGAAATTGACAAAACCAATTATATGGCGGTCGTGCAGGCGGGCGTAACGGTGCGCGCCTTAAACGCCGCCCTACACGCACAAAACGTATATGCGCGCCTGCCGGACAATTATGAGGGCACGTTGGGCGGGCTGATAGCTGCAAAGGCGTGGCCGGATTTTACTTCACAGCTAAGCGCAATAGAGTTTATTGCGCCGAATGGGGACCTCGTCCGCTACGGCGGCAAACTCATGAAAAATGCCGCCGGCTATAACCTGTGCCGGCTGATGACAGGCTCCGCCGGAGCGCTGGGTTTTATCACGCAGCTTACGTTTAAAATATACGCCACCGCCCAGCAGAGCGCCGGTGCGCTGCAGCACTTTCTGCATGCGGCGCCAGACCCGCTGTTCTGCGCAGTCAAAAAAGAAGCAGATCCTGACGGGCTGTTTCTCTCTTCCGTTTTTCAGGAGGGAATACATGGTTAAGAAAAAAGTGTGTATTTCCCCTGTGTGGCTGGTGGACGGCCCCGCCGGGCCGCGTACGCTGAAAAACAGCGTAGATTATTGCACCCGCTGCAATGCCTGCGTGCAAAGCTGTCCTTCCTATTTACTTCGGCGGGAGGAAGCTTTCTCTCCGCGCGGGCGCAACCAGCTGATCCGCCTGCTGTTGGAGCGGAAAATAAAACCGCAAGATAATGCCGTTCTATTAAACCAAGTTTTCTCTTCCTGCTTGCTTTGCACGCGCTGTACGGCGGCGTGTGCGGGGGCGCTTCCGGTGGCGCAGCATGTACTGGCGCTGCGTCGCGCCACAGACAAACATATGTTGCCTGCCGGGGTAAAAAGTTTGCTCCGCTTATATGGCACCCACCCGGCACTTTTTGATGCAATAGTCCGCCTGCTGCGCTTGCTTGGCAAAGCCGGGCTGCTCCGTCTGCTGTGTCTGTTGGGCTTATGCCGGCTGCCTGCGCTGCGCTGGATAAAACACGCTGATGATATTTTGCCCAAAAATGGCAAAACTTTACAGCACCTGCTTAAAAAACAACATATCCTCTCCGCCGCAGAGCCTGAAGCGCTGTACTTGCCCTCTTTAGAAGCACAATATGCAGACGGGCAAATCGGCCTGCTGACTCTGCGTCTGCTGGCGGATAAAAAAACGCAAATATGGCTGGGCCAGGCCTGCGGTCTTTTTGAGTATGCTTATGGAGAACAGTCTCTGTGCCTTCTGCAAGCTAAACGCTTGCTCACCCGCTGGGAAAGCGCTTCTAAGCGGCGCAGCTTGCCGCTGCTGACCGACAGCTTGGAAGTATATTTATTTTTAAAACATTATCCTGTTTTGTTTGCTTCGTTGCCGGGCTGGCGCAAACGCGCCGAAAAATTGGCCGCCCGCGTCAAATATGTGACGGATTATTCTTTTACATTCTCTTCTAAAAAAGAACTTCCCGCCCGCAGTACAGCGCTGGACGCTTCCTCTTGGCTCTATCCGCCCGGCCCCCTGACCGAACGCGCACGAAAAATAATCAAGACACATTTAGGGAAAAATTTTGTAGAGTGTGAGTATAGCCGTTTTGTGGTGGCTGTTGGAGGCAGTGCATTTACAGGCAGCGGGCCGGAGCAGCAAACTACATTTGAAAACGTCAAGGACGTCGCACGGCGGCAACTGCGGCAAGTGTTTTGTTTGTCCGGTTGGGCCGCCTTGGAATTAGACGCCGCCTTGCGCCGGCACTATCCGCAGGCGCGGGCGCGGCATATTGTATATTTGCAGACAGAGCCATGACAGAATTTAAAACGGACCCCCCGAAGCTATCCGCCGACGAGAAATTAAATTTACTCGTTGAGTTTGGCGCGCGCATTTCCAGTGAGCTGCGCTTGGATAAGCTGTTGGATATTATCGCACAGCAAATCACCCTCATGCTCAATGTGGGTCGCTGCACTATTTATTTAAAAGACGGGGAACGTAATGAGCTGTGGTCCAAAATTGCCCAAGGCCGCGGTTTAGAACATACCGAAATCCGCGTCCCGCTCAACGGAGCTAATGTCATCGCTATCGTGGCCCGCACCGGCCAAACCATTAACATGCCCAACGCCTATGAAGATGAGCGTTTTTCTATGGACGTGGACATGGTGACGGACTTTCGCACCCATTCGCTTTTAGCCGTACCGCTTAAAAACAATTCCGGCAAAGTGCTGGGAGTTTTTCAGGTGGCAAACAAAGCAGACGGAACGCCATTTGACAAAAAGGACGAAGGCATTTTGCTGCTGCTAGCAACGCTGGCAGGCAGTTCTATTGAAATCGCCAAGCTCTACCAAGACGTGCATGTAGCCCAACTGGAAACCATTTACCGCCTGGCTGTTACCGCCGAATACCGCGACCAGCAAGATACCCGCGCCCATTTAAAAAACATTAGCATTATTTCTTACTTGTTGGCCTTGGCACTGGGGCTGAACAAAAAAGAAGCGGCGCTGATTAAAAACGCCAGCCCGCTGCATGACATCGGCAAAGTGGCACTGGCAGACAATATATTGCTTAAGCCGGGCCGCCTGACACCGGAAGAATTTGAAATCATGAAATCCCACACGGTCTATGGCGGGCGCATTTTAGAAGGGGCACACTCCAAAGTGTTGCAGGTGGCCCACAAAATGAGCCTCTACCATCACGAAAAATGGAACGGCACCGGCTACCCCAAAGGACTCAAAGGGGAAGATATCCCGCTGGAAGCGCGCATTATTACCGTAGCGGACGTATTTGACGCGCTGTGCGTATCACGCGTGTATAAAAAAGCGTGGAAAACAGACGACGCCTACCTGTATATCCTGGGCGAAAGCGGCAAAGCCTTTGACCCGCGCATTGTGGCGGCGTTTAAAAAGATTTACTCCTCTGTGCGAAAGCTCTATTTAAACCAAACCCCACAAGAACATGCTGCCGTACAGCCCTCTGCGGCCAAATCCGCCCGGGCTTCGGGCGTACTGTCTCCGGGCAATTAACCCACTTTTTTGAGCGCCCCAGGGCGCTTTTTTATGCTTTTATGGACCTGTCTTTCCCAGGGCACCGCGCTTCCCCGCTCCTTAGCCACAGCTGGTTTGTTTGAAAAGGCCCGCAGGGACGTGAAAAATAATAAAATATATACATTACCGGGGCACAGCCCAAAACATGGGGAAGCAAAATATGATGCAAGAAAAAACAGTACTAGTGGGATTTAGCGGCGGGGTAGATTCCGCCGTAGCGGCGCTGCTTTTAAAAGAGCAGGGCTGGCGCGTGATTGGAGCCACGATGATGATTTGGGACCCCTCGCTCCCCATTCCCGGCGGCGCACGCAACAGCAACGCCTGCCTTTCCCCGGAAAAAGAAGACGTCAGCGAAATCCGCGCGCTGGCGGAAAAAATCGGCATTGAATACGTAACTGTGGATTGCCGCGCCGCATACCGCCGCGCCGTGTTGGATAATTTCCGCTCCGAATACGCCAGCGGACGCACGCCCAATCCCTGTGTCATTTGTAACAGCGTAATCAAATTCGGCATTTTGCCAAAGGCCGCCGCCGCCATGGGTTTACCCTTTGACAAATTTGCCACCGGACATTACGCACGTATAAGCCAAGACCCGGCTAGCGGCCTCTTTTTACTTTTGCGCGCCAAAGATTTATCGCGTGACCAAAGCTATTTCCTGCACCGCTTGACCCAAGACCAGCTGGCCCACACCCTTTTTCCGCTGGGAGAAATGAGCAAAACGGAAATACGCGCTATCGCGCGCCGGGCGGGGCTGGCGGTGGCGGATAAAGAGGACAGCCAGGATTTCTATTGCGGCGATTACAATGATTTATTGCGCTTTCCCAACAAACCCGGCGACCTGGTTTTGCAGGACGGCACCGTCATTGGCCAGCACCAAGGCATTTGGGGCTACACCATTGGCAAACGCAAAGGGCTGGGAATCAGCGGCTTTAAAGAGCCAATGTATGTGGTGGGCATAGACGCAGAAAAAAACCGCGTCATCATCGGGCCGAAAGCTGCACTATACGCCAGCTCCCTGCAAGCGGCTGATGTATGCTGGACCAGCGGCCGCCCCCCGGCGGAAACGTTCCAGGCGCAAATCAAAATACGCAATTTGCACCACGCCGCACCCGCCCAAGTGAGCGTAAGCCAAAACGGGCAGCGTTTTTCCGCCCGCTTTGAACAGCCGCAGCTCTCCATTACCGCAGGCCAAAGCGCCGTATTGTATAATGGGGACATTGTCTTGGGCGGCGGGGTAATTGTATAGTCCCGGCGGGCCTTTCAATCCCCGGCGTCTCAAAATACCGCCTACTGCCTGCCGCCCGCAAACCGGCCCCATGCCGCCCTGCGGCGTGCCACCCAACCCACGGCCCCCCGCACAAAAGCAACCCCCTTGGCGCAGGCGCTATAAATAAGCTATAATATAACTACTTAAGAAGGAAGAGAGATTTCCTTTCTGCCGCGCGCAAGCGGGGCGGAAGAGTTTTCGCTCTGTAAATGGAAAAAACATGTACGCAATCATTGAAACTGGTGGAAAACAGTACTGGGTAAAACCCGGTCAAGATCTGCAGGTTGAAAAGCTGGACGCGCAAGCGGGCGCCAATGTAGAGCTCAAAGTGCTCTGGGCCGCTGACGAAGAAGGTACCTCAGCAGATACCAAGGCGAGCAAGAACGCCAAGGTCACCGCTCAAGTGGTCAAACATTTGAGAGGTCCCAAAATCCTGGT
This sequence comes from uncultured Elusimicrobiales bacterium, assembly GCA_944326725.1. Lineage (GTDB taxonomy): Bacteria > Elusimicrobiota > Elusimicrobia > Elusimicrobiales > Elusimicrobiaceae > Avelusimicrobium. The sequence goes on from CALVFA010000053.1 coordinate 13,905, forward strand.
ATTCAAAAGAAGACCGAAAAAAGGGTACGAAAGAACCCGCGGTCACAGACAGGATTTAACGCAAATTAAAATCACCGACATTACGCTCGGATAACTGGGAGAGGATAAACTATGGCACATACAAAAGCACAAGGTTCTTCCTCCAACGGAAGAGACAGCCACGGCCAACGCTTAGGCGTCAAACGCTTCGGTTCCCAGTTCGTCCACGCGGGTGAAATCATCGTCCGCCAGAAAGGCACCAAATTCCTGCCCGGCACCAATGTAACCCGGGCCAGCGATGACAGCCTTTTTGCACGGGTGGATGGTATCGTAACGTTTGAATGGGCTTACAGAGGCAAAAAACAAATTTCCGTCTATCCCAAAGAAACGGCGGAAACGAAAGCTGCCGCTAAAAAAGCCCCGGCTAAAAAAGCAGCCCCGAAAGCTGCCAAACCGGCCGCTAAAAAAGCCCCGGCTAAAGCCAAAAAAACGGAAACTAAATAAGTGATACGTTTTTGAAGGCGGCGGGTTTTTTAGCCCGCCGCTTTTTTTGCCCGGGTAATAAACGCGCAGGCCAGCATAAAACTGCGCCAAGCCGCATCTGCGCCGGGCCGCATAACTAATATGATTGCTTCACAGCAACAGAATGTTTCTGCCGCGGGCCGAAACGGCCGGCAGGACAAAACCCCGTTTTACCGCTCAAGCGCCGCAAGGCACAGCCGGAAAGCGGGCCCCGCAGTTTTTAAATGCACGTTTTGCAACGCGCTTTTGATAGAATATGAAAGACGAAGTATTGCCGGTAAAACAAGATGAGTGGGTGTATACGACCACCAAAACCGCCGCGCGCCAAAAAGCCAAACGGGCGCGCAACAAGGCCAAACGCGCCTTATCTAAGCGGCTGTTAAAACAGGAACCGGACGATTTACAATAAACGGCTGTAGCGTTTGAGGATTTATTTATGCAATCAGGAAGCTTTTTAGACCGCGTCAAAATTTATGTCACCGCTGGTAAAGGCGGAGACGGCTGTATGTCTTTCCGCCGGGAAAAATTTATTGAATTCGGCGGCCCCAACGGCGGCTGCGGCGGCAAAGGCGGCGATGTAATTATCCAGGGAGAAAGCAACCTGACCACCCTGCTGGAACTGGCCTACAACCCGCATATAGAAGCCCAAAACGGCGAAAAGGGCGGCACTTACAACAAAACCGGACGCGGCGGCGAGGACAAAATTATTTACGTCCCGCTGGGCACGCTGATTTATAAAGACGGGCAACTGCTAGGCGACATTACCCGCCAGGGCCAGCAGCTAATCGTTGCCCGCGGCGGAAACGGCGGCCGCGGAAACCAATCCTTTAAAACGCGCAACAACACCTGCCCCCATATGGCCGAGCTGGGCCAGCCCGGTGAGGAAGTAACGCTGATTTTAGAGCTTAAAGTATTGGCAGATTTGGGCTTAGTGGGATTTCCAAACGCCGGCAAAAGCACTTTTTTGACCGCCATTTCCAGCGCGCGCCCCAAAATTGCGGACTATCCTTTTACCACCTTAAATCCCAATTTAGGTATTACCATGCACAAAGGCCTCTCTTTTGCCACGGCGGATATTCCAGGCATTATTGAGGGCGCCAGCGAAGGCAAAGGGCTGGGGCACCAATTTTTAAAACATATTGAGCGCACGCGCGTGCTGTTGCACTTGGTGGACCCGGACGGCTTTGATAATATGGACGCGGTGCAGTCCGTCAAAGTCATTGAGCAAGAGCTGAAACAATTTGATAAAGAACTGGCTAAAAAACCGCGCATTATCGCTGTAAATAAATCCGATTTACCCTCGGCCCAAAAAGCCTATGAGCAAATCAAAAAGAAATACAAAAAATGCCCGGTTATGCTGATGTCTGCTGCTACGGGGCAAGGGGTAAAACAGGTGTTGGACGAAGTGGTCAAAATCCTCTCTGTAACCCCCGTTCCGGTGGTAGAGCAAACGGCGCCGCAGGTGGCTTTGCACAAAGTGGAGCCCATTTTCACTATTGAACGTGATGAAGAAGGCGTCATTCATATTACCGGCAAGAAGATTGATGAATTTATTGCGATGACCAACTTTACCCAGCCGGAGGCTGTGGCCCGCCTGCGCGGGATATTCAAAAAAATAGGGTTGGAGAAAGCTTTGTTAAAGGCCGGCGTACAGGACGGAGACCCGCTGATTGCCGGCGGGCGGGAATTTGAATGGAACGGCTCTTTAGACAAAGAGGCCGCTGAAAACCCGGAACATGCCGGCTACAAACGCCGCGAAACAAAAGCCGAACGCTTGGCCAAGCGCGCCGCCCGGCGCAAGGCAAGCCAAGAGGACTGAGTTTCTAAACAGGCCTGAGATATTAAAATACTAAACCCCGGCTCCTCGCCGGGGTTTTTCAAATTGTATAAACTGTAAAACACAAATTCATGACCGTGACGGAAAACCTCTATTTTTTAGAGGACGAAATAGTTTGCAGGGCCATAAGTATATCCTGATGGGAAGCCTTCGTTTGTTTAGTATATCCGTCTGAGGCGCGGCGGCGGTCTAACTTATAATAATCACTCCCCATCACGCTCTCCATAAATTGGGTCAAATCCGGATTAAATACAGCAAACATAAAATATTCTTGCTCTTTTCCATCGCCTATTCTAATCCCCAAATAGGCTGAAATAATACCGGCCAATTCCCCCGTATTTGTCATTACGCCAGAGCCGCTCATTCCCTCCCGCACGCCAAAATTGCGCGTATAAGCAAAGCCCAGTTTGCGCACATAGTCGGTCGGATAGGGATTGTGTAAAATTTGACGCTTGCCGCCGAAGATAGAAATGACGGAAAGTTCCCGGTCTATTTGTGCGTCATCTCCGTCAAATACCAACAGGGCTGGCGGCTGCGGGCGCAGGGCACGGTCCAATTCGCGCCGGGCGACTGGATTTTGTTTTAAGAAATTATTAAATACAGAGCGGGATACAAATTCATTCTGTTCTTGGGGGGTCTTAGCGCGGCGATAATAATGTGCGTCTGCACGCTCCAGATCTATATTTAATAAAGCAAAATCATGCACTACCGGTTCTGCAGGTGTATATCGGGGGTGTATAAAAACCAACGGTTTTTTGGAAGTATGTTTGACGCTGGCAAAAACAGAAAAAGGCTGCTCTAGCAGATCCACACGCAAAGTACAATCATTCCGGCAGGCCTCCGCCACGCAATGCGCCGCCGTAGCAAACCACTTTTTACCTATGCGGGTGGCTTGGCACTTTGTGGCCTTTCCGTTGGCGGGAATAGCATAGTATTCAAAGGTATGCCAAAAATCTTCTTTTTTGGTATGCACATCTTCACTGACAACGGATAAGATCCCCACTTCCGCCCAAAGTGGAAAGGCCGTCACAAATAAAAGAAAAAAAAGCATTGCATGCTTCATCTTTATTATTATACCTAAATCAAAAATGTCTTCCTTAAGCAAAAGAAAATCTTTGAGAAGATAGAAGAGAGAGCAGACGTTTACCGGGCCATATAAGAGGACAGCTCCCGGCCCAACTGTTGGCGAAGCATTACAGATTGACGCTCTTCCAGCGCTTTTTCCTGCGAAATATCTGCTGCCAGCTGCTCTATTTCATCCGGCGGCAGCAGTGCCAGTTCATGGATTTGATCGGCAATTTGCAGATATATCCGGCGTAGGGTCTGGCTGTGTTCAATACTTTGTTCCTCTTGCTCTGTCAATAAAAAAACCATGGCCGGCTTTTGTTCCAAACGCCGCGCCATGGCCGCCTCTTGGGCAGAAACTTCTGAGGAAAGACAGGCCCACAATATCAGTACCGGGAGGATTCTCTCTGTTTTTTTCAACAAATACCTACTAGAAGAAACAGCTCCTCTTTTTTGTGCAGAGAGGAGAGCTGGCGTCATTCTACCATGAGACCATGCTTTATAACTGGCCTTATAGGCTAAAAAATGTTGGTTTAGACTTTGATAACGATTCTTCAAAACATTTTCCAATATGACGATCTCCCGCTGGAGAGATTGACGCTTCTTAACAAGGCCGGCCACCTCATTTTTCCACAAAGCCGATTGGCCATATTCTTCCCGGCGTTCTTTTAACAATGCCGCCACGCGAAGCAGTTGGGCCGCTTCTGTATGTAACTTGTTTTTTTCCTTTACCAGATATTTTGCCGCGGGCAGACGGGATGCCTTCGGTACAGGCAGACGGGCTATCTTATCCAACAGATTATGCGGTGTAATAATAAAATGATTGGCAATATACTCCGTCAAAACAGCCCCGCCCGCTATCCCTGTAAGGCCGCCTACTACTTGGAGAATTTTAGCTTTGTCTGACTTTATTTGCGCTTTAGCTTGCGCAAAATCTTCCGCCGGCGCAGCTTGCAAAGCACCGCCAATACTTAAAACCGCTAGAAGAAAAATCCATCTCTTTTGTAAAAGAAACATAGAAGTTTCTTTTATTATCACAAAAAAAATTGCCTCCCACCAGGGACTTTAGGCCTATATCTTTATAGGCCCCGAACTTTTGATATAAATCCGATATCGCAAACTCATCGCGCTACGATATAAGGCCCACACGCTATTCTTATATACGCGCTGTTCTTTGACAGAAGGGGAAGAGATGAATACATATTTTATACGGTTATAACGCAAAACATTCGCCGGACTTATACTTGGAAGGAAAATAAAATTCTTTCTAAATTTACATAATCTTCTCTATTTGGGCAATCTGCCGCCATATCGGTTTTGCCAAAAGTTTGGGAGCAGGATTCGTTCTGAGACCGTTGAATACAGATACTAAAAAAGACAATAAAAATCCCGCCTTTAAAGGCGGGATTTGTGTGTTGGCAAAAGATACTTATTTGCTCGTGGTAATATGCACACCGGGGCCCATTGTAGAGCTCATAGAAATGCTCTTAAGATATACCCCTTTGGAAGTGCTGGGTTTCACGCGCAAGATGGTTTCCAACACGGCTTTGGCGTTTTCCGCCAGTTTGGCCGCGTCAAAGGAAGCCTTGCCAATAATCGTGTGTACAATGCCGTATGTGTCGGCTTTAAATTCCACACGGCCGGCTTTAAGCTCGGCAATCGTTTTAGCCAAATCAAACGTCACCGTGCCGCTTTTCGGGTTCGGCATCAGTCCGCGGGGACCCAAAATTTTGGCGGCTTTGGCCAAGTCTTTCATCGTGTCAGGCGTGGCAACTAACACATCAAAGTCAATTTTGCCTTTGATCACTTCTTCCACGATGTCTTCTGCGCCCACTTTGTCGGCGCCGGCTTTTTGCGCTTCTTGCGCTTTTTCGCCTTTGGCAATTACGGCAATGCGTTTGGTTTTGCCGGTACCATGCGGCAACACGACGGTCGTGCGTACCTGCTGGTCGGCTTTTTTGGTGTCAATACCCAAGCTGACATGCAATTCAACGGTTTCGTCAAATTTCGCTTTGGCATTGTCTTTTACGATTTGCGCCGCTTCATCAAACGTATAGAGCTTTTCAGCATCAAACGCTTTTTTGGCAGCTTCCATTCTTTTTCCCATCTGTAAACTCCTTTAAGGTGGTAGCGGGCTTACGCCCTCCCTTACCTTCTAAATTTATTTTACTACGTCTACACCCATGCTGCGGGCGGTGCCTTTTACCATTTCGGCGGCCTGTTTAATGTCTTTAGTGTTCAGGTCGGGCAGTTTTTCAGCGGCGATTTCTTCGCACTGTTTTTGGGTAATCTTACCTACTTTGTCTTTGTGCGGAGCGCCGGAGCCTTTGGCCAAGCCAAGTTTCTTAATAATCAGCACAGCCATAGGCGGCATCTTCGTAATAAAGGTGAAAGAGCGGTCTTCATAAACGGTGATGACGACCGGAATCTTAATCCCTTTTTCCAGTTTCGCCGTTTTGGCGTTGAACTGTTTGCAGAATTCCATGATGTTTACACCATGCTGGCCCAAAGCGGGACCCACCGGAGGCGCCGGGTTAGCCGCGCCCGCGGGGATTTGCAGCTTGATGTAACCTTTAATTTTTTTCTCTTTTGCCATTTTTTACTCCATAATTTGTACTGCTAAAACAGCCCGCGCCGTGCGCGGGCCAAAAAATTAGTTCTTTTCCACTTGCAGAAAGTCTACTTCCACCGGGGTGGCGCGGTCAAAGACCGTTACCATCACTTTGAGTTTATTTTTCTGCTCGTTGACTTCTTCCACTACGCCGATAAAATGTTTAAACGGCCCTTCGGTAATGCGCACGCTTTCGCCGCGCGTAAAGGTAACCACATGTTTGGGTTTGCCACCCTCTTCGGTCAGCTCCACAATACCGGCTATTTCTTCTTCTGGAAGCGGCACCGGGGTCGGGTCTCCCAAGAACCCGGTTACGCCGGAAATATTTTTAATAAACCAATAAGACTCGCTGGTCATATTCATCTGCACCAGCACATACCCCGGGAAGAATTTGCGTTTGCGAAGGATTTTTTTGTTCTGTTTAACTTCCACCACTTCTTCAGTGGGAACAAGCACATTAAACACGCGGTCCCCAAATCCCTGCACTTCTACCTGCAGCATGATTTTTTCGCGGACTTTGTCTTCATGTCCGGTCTGGGTGTGGACGACGTACCAATTTTTCTCTTCAGCCATTTAGCGTCCCCCTACAAAAAACCCCAGCACCTTGGTCAGACCGAAATCAATAATGCTCACGTAAGCTGCCGTCAAAGCTACCACAATCGCCACCAAAAGGGTGGATTGGGCCACTTCTTTGCGGCTGAGCCAAGTGGATTTTTTCAGCTCGGACACGCATTGCTTAAGGAAATTGATTACTTTATTCATATATAATCCTTGCATAAAACTGGCAGGAGCGGAAGGACTCGAACCTTCAGTCCCGGTTTTGGAGACCGGTGGTTTACCAGTTAACCGACGCTCCCCCCAAAATTAGGCTTTCGTTTCTTTGTGCAGGGTGCTTTTACCGCACTTTTTGCAAAACTTGTTAACTTCCAGTTTGTAATCTTTCTTTTTACCGCGCACTTGGTAATAGTTTTTGTTCTTGCAGGTCGTGCAAGAGAGCGCGATTGTAATTCTTTCGTTAGTTGCCATCTTCGTTTTCCTTAAAGTAAATGGTTCACTTTATGATATCTACAGGGACATTGACTAAGCAATGTCCCTGTAACAGTGAACTAAACAATTTTACTACTCAATAATTTTGGTAACTACGCCGGCTCCCACCGTGTGGCCGCCTTCGCGGATTGCAAAGCGCAACCCTTCTTCCATAGCCACAGGCGTAATCAGCTTCACTTCTATCTCAGCATTGTCGCC
>CALVFA010000054.1 GCA_944326725.1 uncultured Elusimicrobiales bacterium
TCAAAATTGTCAACTACCTTTTTATTTATCTTGCTAGCATCTTTTTGAGTGACACTAATAGGTTTTGCGTCCGGCTCATATTCCCAATTATTACCACTCTTTCTCGCTACCACATCATCGCCACGCATTAATACATTCTTATTTATATTTCCGCTATCATCAGTTTGAAACTTTAAGTCCATTTGGTCCATAAGAGCTGAACTTTTATTTTCATTTCCCATTATATCTGTCAACTGTTGGTTACTTATATCTGAGGCCGTGAAATCTGCACCAGCAGTTTCTCCTATCCAGTTTTGATAATCATTCTCTGCAATAGCCCTGTTAGCTCTAGCTTCTGCTATAGCATCTTTTGTGACAGATTCAGTAATATTTACAGCCAACTGAGCAAGCATTTTTACCACTTCAATAGCCAGCTCTTCCCATCTTTTGTCATCTTCTTCCTCTTCTGCCTCATCTTCCGCTTGATCTTTGGCATCATTTAACGCATCATTAAAAGCGCCGGGGTCTACACTGCTTACAGGTGCATTAGGGTCTAAATTTAACCCGGCGGATTTGCTCAAGTCCACCGCACCGCTGTCACTTAAAAATGCATCGCTTCCTTTAACATTACCACCCATCATGGCTTTTTTGGCATTGAGCAGGCGGCTGTCTTTCTGCCCGGCGGCGGCACGGCTGCCTACTGCACTTTGGAACAAGGCTTTGCGTGCATCACCGCTGCCGGCAGTTTGCTGATTATTAAAAACGTCACGCCCCTTTTCCTGGCTTTTAAAATTAGAAAAATCACCGGTGGGGCCAAACGTACCGCTAATACCCGATCCGCTGGCTCCTTTCAAGCTGGCACTGTTTAATGTACCCACCTGCGTACTGGGGGCAGAAGCCGCACCGCCGCCATAATAGCGGCCAGGTATGTACTGCGAACCAGAGGTGGAAGCCGAGGTGTCAAGCTCCGCGGCGGCCTCTTCAGCATCTTCAGCCTGGCGGGCTTTCTTCTCCTCATCGCTATAGAGCCCAGTAGCTTCCGTATTCTGCATATCCGGGTATTTGGAAGCCAAGAGGTATTGCTCCGCTTCATCGGAAGAAAAGGGCATATTGGCCAAATCATACCCGCGGGTTTCCAGATTATAGAAACTATCTTCATCATTAGACCCCACAGCAGAGCCCAGGGTAATCAACGCGACCACAACCACCACCGCAATAGCACCCCAGGTATAGGCTTGCTTGCGGTCCATTTTATTTAACTTGGCCCAAGTTTTCCCTAACACGGCAAAGGGTGCTTGTTTTTTGTTTTGTCCTTCTTTTCCGGCAGACGCCGCAGGCTTCTTTTCTTCGTTATTTTGTTTGCCGGCGCGGACTTTACTTTTGTTAAACAGGTTGAACATAACAGTACCTCGTTTATATATATAAAAATTCACTCTTGCTGACCCGTAAGAAAACAACTCTTACGCTCAAACACAGAGTTTAAATTTTTGCGCCTGTTGCGCTACTAACAGTATAAACGCTTTTTTTACGTTTGTCAAGAGGGATTTCTTTCTTCTTATCCTTCCGGACGGACGTACGGCAAGACGCGTTCATTGGGGCCCACGTATTTTATCACTTGCATTTTGCCCCCCGTTTCACACAAAAAATCAAACCCTTTTAAACATTTCATGTCATTGTCACAAAGCTGTAATTTGTCATAATCGCACAAAAATTTAATACGCGGAGGACGGGTGTTTACCGTCAGCACCACGCGCGTCCATGTGCCGGAAGTATTAATATCCAGTTTAATGTCACGCAAACTTAAAAAACGTCTCATCCCTGCATTCTTTAACCCCAAGTATTCTTCTACTTTCTTTTTAATATCTTTGGTCAAGAAACGACGGTCCCACCGCTGCAAATAGCTGGAAGTATGGCTTTGTAACTGAAAACGGCGGGCCGCATAGAAACCAGCGATTTCCATCTTTTGGCTGAGCACCAAAAGACCGAAAATTTTGATAATAAACAACACAAAAATCATCAACACGGGAAACAGCAAAACCGTTTCCGTAGTTGCCTGCCCTTTACGAGAGGAGAAAAAAGACATCATGGGCCCACCTTCACACTATATTTAGGCAGCGGATTAGGCCACACGCAATTATTGCTTGAGCGCGGGCAGCTAACCGTTATACTATTGCGCACATAAGGCTGGTAGCGCTGGGTAACGTCAATATTAAAACGGTTGGCCGGCAATTTATACTTCTGTTTCAATGTAACACCTCGGGCCAAACGGCGCAATTTGGAACGGCTGGAAGAATCCAAATAAGCAAACTGAAATAACTTTTCTTCCGCAATACTGGACTGGTCCTTAAAGTCTATACCGTACGCACCGGAATGGCGGTTTGAACCCGAAAAATCGGCCGTTACATAAAAACGCAGCTTCTTATACTGCACGTCAAAAGGATCCGTCTTTAAAATATAGCGGTCCAGTGTTTCGGCTGCCTGCCGGCCGCATTCGGATTTACGGCAGCTGCGTGTATTTAACCAATAACTCTGGCGAAACATGCGGGAATCCTTGACCGTATCTTCATACACATAAGTCTGCGAAGCATAAATAGAACCCGTACGGATATAAATCGTAGCATACTGCCGGATATATTCCAACCCAATGGTAGTAGCGCCAAAAAAGTAATTATCCGCAATGTTTTCATCGGTGACAAAATACATTTCCTCTTCATCATCGTCGTAAACATCTTTGGGATCTTCTTTAGCCCAGGAGTCTCTTTTGCCTGCATAATAACGGAACCCCCAATCATTAGACTCGGGAGCGGGCCTCGGATTTCTAATAGCCCCATTCGGTCCCAACGAATAATTAGCCCCTATAGACGGGAACGCTCCCGCCTTATAAAAAATATCAAAAACCGTATACTCGTTGGTATCTTCAGACGTTCCTTTTGGATACAGAGGCTGAGACATTGTTTGCATCACACGAAACGGCAGCGGCCCGTTAACCTGCGCCACCGCGTTCAAATATCCGCTGGTGGTGGACATTTGGGAATAGGCCCCATTATCCAAGGCGAACTGCTCACGCACTTTGCTCATAGACAGCTTAGACGTTTCAAAAAGCAAATAGATTAACAACATGAAAATAGGCGCAAGCATCACTGCAGGCAGCAGAATCTGCGCCCGACGGCTTTGAAGCGTACGCCAAATCATGTTTGTACTTTGCATACTCATCCAGTCAAAAGCTGCCCGATAAATATGAAAAACCAACGGACAATATCCTGATGGAACGCCGTAATAAAAGCAGAAATAATCACCAATATGCTGCCTAACATCAGCACATATTCAATAGATGCCTGCCCAGTACGGCTGCGGGCCATACGGGCCATTGCTTTTATCCGGCGCATTTTTTATTCTTCGTCCTCAAAGCGGGTTCCCTCAGAAGAGATAAGCCCCTTTTCAATAGCTTTTACCACGGCTTCGGTACGGCTGCTTACGCCTAATTTATGAAAGGCACTGTTCAAATGATTTTTAATCGTTTTGACGCTGCAGCCCAACTCTTTAGCCAACTCTTTATTGCTCATGCCTTTGCCCAACAAATCCATGACTTTGATTTCCGTCTTGGTCAAAGTGGCCTGACTGGGCATTCCGCCATCTCCCATACGGCGCAAGCCGTGCAACAGTTTTCCCATCAGCTGTTGGGGAATCATTAACCCCTCGGCCGTAAAAGTTTTAATGGAATTAACCAACTCCACCGCCGGCAACATTTTGGACAAATAGCCGTTGGCACCGGCCTGAATAGCGTCCAACACATGCGCTTCATCTTCAAAAGAAGAAAGCATCAGCACATTGACTTCCGGCGCGTCCGCACGGATTTGCCTGGTGGCGGAAATGCCGTCCATTTTAGGCAATTTGATATCCATCAGCACCACATCCGGTTTAAGTTTTTTGGCCAGAGCAACTGCTTCCAATCCGTCGGCAGCTTCTCCTACCACCTCAATCCATTTTTCACCGGTCAGCACGTCTTTGATGCCTTCGCGGAAAAGAGTCTGGTCATCTGCTATGAGTACTTTGACTTTTTTCTTTTTGTTCATGTGTTCTCGCTCCCGTACTGCGTGAAATTAATTGCCGCTTATCGGCAGTGTAAAATTAAACGACGCCCCTTTGCCAAGTCCCTGGCTTTGGGCCCAAATACGCCCCCCATGGTTGGTGACGATATCTTTGGCAATGGAAAGCCCTAACCCCAGCCGGCCCACGCGGTTTTTGTCCCCCACCTGGGTAAAGCTGGTAAACAAAGAGGGGGCCTGCTCCGGATCTATTCCGTCGCCGGAGTCCGTTACCGACACTTTAGCATTTTTTTCGTCCAGTTTGCTGACTGTTACTTTAATTTGGCCATTATCGGGCGTATGACGCACGGCATTTTCCAATATATTGGAAATAACCTGCCGAATACGTTTCTCGTCGGCAAAGACGGGTATTTCCCCCACGCTCTCAAAACTAACCGCAATGCCGCGTTTGCCGGCTTTGTCTTTGAAAATCTCTGCCGTCTTTTTCAGGCTTGCTGTCAATTCAAAATTCGTTTTCTCAATGCGTAGTTTCCCTTTCTCAATGGCAGCCCAGTCTACCAAGTCTTTAATCAAATGTTCAATCTGTCCGATGCTTTCGTCCATATAAGATATTTTCTTGGCTTGGTCTTCATCTGGCGTCATTTTCTTTTTGAGCATATCAAAGCTCATCTTCAATGTCATCAGCGAATTGGACAAGTCATGTGACACAATGGAGAAGAATTTGGATTTCATGTTATTTAAACGGTCCAAATCCGCATTGCGCAATTTCAACTGGGCCAATAATTCCTTGTTGCTCTGTTCCAAGAAATATTTATCCAAAGCGCGGTTAATGGCACGCTTCAAATAATCAAAATCCACCGGCTTAATCAGGAAATCATATACAGATTCTTTCATAGCCTCCATAATGGAATTGAGTGACGCATAGGCCGTTATCATTAAAATTTGACTGTCTTGGTTAAATGCGCGGATTTTACGGATTAAATCCAGCCCCGTTTCATCAGGCAGGTTATAGTCCATTAAAATGATGTTAAAAAACTCCGTTGACACTAGGTCCAAGCACTCCTTACCGTCCCCGGCTTGGTACACCCGGTACCCTTCAATCTCTAACAAATCCGCCAGCGTTTCCCGCAGGTTATTGTCATCATCTACAACCAAGATTTTTACTTGCTTATCCATATTTTGTATCTCCGCTTTTGCGGTAAACCCGCAGATAAATTTCAAAAACGGCTCCCTTTTCCTGCCGGTTATGTATGAACATTTTTCCTTTATGCCGGCTTACCGCTTTACGCACCACAGCCAATCCCAGGCCCGTCCCGCGGGCCTTGGTAGTAAAGAAGGGAGAGAATATTTTTTCTTTCAATTCATCAGGCACACCGGGGCCTTCATCAGCCACATAAATGCATACGGCTTTTTTCCCTACCCGGCTGCCCACAGTGACAACGCCTTTCTCCTGCGTTGCTTCGCATGCATTGGAAATCAGATTTCGCAGAGTTTGCTTCATTTCTTCTGCATCTACTTTTAGGCGTACGCTTTCCGGGTCCAATTCTTCCCGCAATGTAATGTCGCACGGCACCGGAAAGGATTGCACAATGTCATGCACATAGCTGTTTAAGTCAATCACGCTTAAAATCATATCCCGGCTGCGCGCAAAACCAAGCACTTCGCTGATAATGCTGTTAGCCTGCTTAATCTCAGATTCTATGATAGAGAACTGTTTAATCAACTTAGGATTAGAAGGAGGCTCTATCGTTTTAATCAAACGCGTGGCATTGCTGATCACCGCCAGCGGATTTCTGATTTCATGGCTGATAATGGAAGCCATTTGCCCAATAGCCGCCAAACGTTCCGACTTGACCAAACCCTCCGTAGCCGCTTTCAATTCTGCCGTACGCTCCTGCACGCGCAGTTCCAAATCTTTGTTCATAGCGGCCAGCTCTTGCTGGGCCGCTAAAATAGTATTTTTGCGCTCTCTAAGCACAGCAGCCATATGCAAAAACACTTTCGCCAGTTGACCAATTTCATTGTCTGGAATTAACAAATCCTTCTCTGTGGGAATATAATCGTCATCTTCTTCCAATTTAACGGCTGCTTCCTGCAAGCGGCGTACGGGGCGGACAATCGGAATAAGTACCAAATAGGCCACCAAAACAATAAATACCGCCATAGCCAATAAAATTAACGCCACGTCCCAAATGGAATGGAAAGTGCTTTCTAAAAACAACTTGCTGATGGTATTTGCCGGCTGTTCCACATACACAGTCCAATTCAACATAGGCACCTGGGTTTGACTGACCAAAATAGAATCTCCGCCTTCCGTTTGAATTTGAGCCCCCAAACGGCCCTGCAATTTAACTCCCCAGGTACGCACCTCATAGCGAAGTGGATTATCAGCTGTTAACGCCAAACCGTCTTCCGCTCCGGAATAAGAAACCAAATTTCCATCCATGCTGACCACAACGACAAACATATCTTGCGGATAAGTTTTTTCCAGTGCATATCCTAAATCGGACAAATCCATCTCCGCCACTAATACGCCTATTATTTCTTCATCTTCAATATGCTCTCTTAATGGAAAGGCCATCAAGGCATACAAACGGCCATTGCTGCGGTTAATAGACCCCACATATGCTTTCCCTTCTGAAACACAAGTGCGTAAAATATTGCTTAATTCTGGGGCATAGCTAAACCGGCTGTTATCATCACTGGAATAAAACAGCATTCTGCCGCGTGGATTTAAAATAGAAATATGGGTAATCTCAGGATTTTTTTGACGGAGATAATCAATATCTTCTTTGTTGATAAACGGATGTCCGCCAAAATCGGTGTGCAAATCGGTAAATATATCAAAAAACTGTGCTTTTCGGCTTACTTCTTCTGCCACTACAGAGGCTATTTGGGAAACTACTGTACGCTGGCGGTCCAGTATTTCTTTTTGCAATACGCGGCTGTCTACGCGCAGTACATGCCAACCGATTAAAAAAACCGGTACTGCGGACACAACAGTTAACACGAATATAGCTTTTGAAAATAATCTGCCTGTTCTTTTTTTCACTTCAGCCTCTATGCGACCTTAATACGTCTTCTCTAAAAACGGGGGCCCGGAAACTCCAAGCCCCCGCCCTTTACTAACAAATCCGCTCTTAGCAGGAGCCCGCCGGCGCCGCAGCCGCACCAGGACGATTGCGGTTAGGATTCAAAAATTCCAAACCGGGTTTTTTGGACACGCTGCCAAAATCCAACACTTCTTTTCCTTCCCATAAAAATGTGGGAGAAGCATTAACGCCAAACTCTTCACCATAAGCGGCTTCCGCTTTTAATAACTCCACCCCTTCGGTATCAAATTTTTTCATGATTTTTTTATAATTAATACCGGCTTCGTCCATCGCTTTATCCCAGCGGCTGGAACGATAGTCTTTGTTGCGGATTTCCAAATACTTCCACAATTTTTCCGGGTAATATTTTGCAATCAGCAACTGGCGGATATTTTCTTCCCATTCGGCAGACCCATGCAAGCTCTGAAAACCGGTTTGGGGATTGTAGCTCACCACATAGCGCAGCTGGATTGTTTTATCTTGGGGAATTTTGCCTTCTTTTTGTGCTTCAATAATCAGGTTTTCCGCCATGGCGCCATAAGGGCACTGCGACATTACAAACACTTCCAGCACACCCGGTTTAGCTTCTTTTTCGCGGTATACACCCGTGCGCGTCATATGAGGGAAAATCAAATAATCGTCATTTTCCAGCACATAACCAGCTGCAATCTGCTGTTCCAGTTTAGCCGTTACTTCAGGCGTCTTTTTAATCAGATATAACGGCAAAAAGCTATAGTCCAAGTTGGCCAGTTTCGGATCCTGCTGGGCTTGCTCATAGCTTAAAGCAGTTACCTGCGCTTCCCCTCCTAAAAAACCGGCCAAACCGGGCGCCAGCTGCGGATCTTGTTTGCCGGAAGCATATTCCGCAGACTCTACCACAATAAATTCTATCGTCGGCTTTTTAGCCGGCTCTTTTTTAGTTTTTTTAGAAACCGTCTTAGCTGCAGCGAATGCGCTGGTAACCAACAGACATGCAAAGACCAATATGACTAGTTTTTTCATCCTTTCCATCTCCTCTATATCTAAGAATTTATTCTTTATCTTCCAACTCTATACATACTCCGCGAACCCCAATTCCGCAAAGAATATTATAGGCGAGTAAAAAGAAAATAGTAAAGACCAAAAATAACAACGTATTGATGATAGCCGACATAATCATATTCATAATAAATGACATATTAAAAGATACGTCCGGGCTGAACGCACCCATAATACCGCTGATGAGCATAATTACAAAAATAGCCACCGGAAATGCGGAAAAAATAACGTTCAAAATGCCAATTCTTTTAATTTCTACTTTCATACACTCTCCCAGGGGAATGCCCCTTACTCATTATAAAGATTTTTCAGGTTCCAGAACAAGTATCATGCGGTTTTTGCCTGCATCGTCAGGCAACTGAACCGCTTTTACCGTACATTTTACATCTTTATTAACAACGCTGCCGCGCAATACCTTAGTGGGGTTTTCCAACGCTTCCCCCACCACCTGAATAATGCTTTGCTGACGGCCGTCAAAGATATCCAACAAATGCACTGGGCCTTTTTTCTTAATATTCATTTCAAAATTGGTATATAAGATATTATTATTTTCATCTATTACCAAAGCCCGTGCACCGCGCGGCACGGTAACTGCCAAAATGGTTTTCCACCATTTCTGTTCCTTTTCTAAAGACATAATCTCTACATTTTCCAAGCCTTTTACATCTTCTTTAATACGGGCCAGCAAGGCAGTTATGGAATTTGCCACTTCTCCAATTTCATCCGGCCGCGAAGCATACGGAAGCTCCAAACGATTCAAAGATACCGCATCCACCCCGTCTTTTAATCCTTCCAACGGACGGATAATTTTTAAAAGTAGGAACAAATACAGCACCCCGCCGATAAGTAAAATCATAATAAATGCACCTACCGCATAGCGCACCATAGACTGGCGAATGAGAGATTTGGCTTCCTGACGCGAAACAGTAATATTCACTACACCTGCCACCACATCTTTCGCCAAAACCGGGATAGCCATGTCATAATAGTTGCCGTCGTCAAACATAATAGCTTTAGGCACCCGGTCCCGAATGGCCAAAGGCACTACCGGAGTATCAAAAACGACTTCATTATTATAATCGGAATAAGACATCTTTAAAAATTGCGTATTTTCATGCCAGCGGATAGAGCCGTCGTCATTTAAATACACCAAATTTCTAATACGGTCGTCATTTCTCTTCCACGCTTTCATCACTTCCGCTTCTCGGAAAGTAGCATCACTTCTGGGACGGGCCGATAGACTGGACACCAACAACGGCGCGCGGAAACGCACCATTTCCACCATTTCGTTTTGGAGCTTTTTATCAAAAACGAACTTGAACAGGTTATAATAGAATAACCCGCCTATAATAGCCGCATACAGCGACACCAACACAAACCACAAAGTCCACTTGGATGTCAGTTTCATAAATATTTACCGCTTACCGGATACCGGTCAGCTCCTCCACTTTGCGCAAGCCTAAATCTGCATCGGTGTTTCCCGGATCCAGCTGTTTAGCCACAATCCAGGCTGCACGGGCCCGCTCATAATCGTCTTGGTTAAAAGCGTCCAACCCTTCAATATATTTCTGGCGTGAAGCAGCACTGGCCTCAGCAGAAACACGGGTAGCTGCCCCGCCAATACCCTGCGTAACTGTATTTCCATCCGGCCCAAGCACAGGAGAAGTACCCGGAGTAAGCGGAGTCAAGCTGCTACCCTCTACGGTGACCGTTTCTATAGGTTCGTCTATCTGAGCTTCCTCTTCCGCTTTCTTTTCCGCCTCTTCTGCCGCCTTACGCGCCGCTTCTTGTTTACGTCTTAAAGCATCTTCTTTGGCATTGCGGGCTTTTTTAATCAAGCGGTCCATATGGGCGCTGTCAGCCCCCCATTTTTTGGCATTGGTCCAATAGCTGATGGCACTGTCATATTTTTGGGCGCCATATGATTTATTGCCAGCGGTAAAATAGGTTTGCGCAATTTCATCTTTGAGCTGGCCCATGTATTTCTGTGCACGCGTATCACCCGGCTGGATTTTGGTAATCCGCTCAAATACGGCGTAAGATTCCACAAAACGGCCCTGATTATAATAATTCATAGCTTCTTCCATGGCTTCTTTAACCTGCTGTTTACGCAACAAATTCTCCGTCTGGGCAATTTTATTAACCAAAGCCGGATCATCTTTACGAATCAGCAAAGCGTTGTACCAGTTATCCAGCGCACGCTGATAATCCTGCTGGTCATAAGCCACATTGCCGCGGCGGCTATATTCCTGAGCGATATCCTTATCAATGCGCTTTTTCCAAGACAACGCTTTAGAGTTATGCGGCTGAATGGTCAAAATCTCGTCCAGTTTTTCATTGGCTTCCACCAAACGCCCCGAATCATACATGCGGTTTGCTTCCTGGAATTTGGCCTCTATTACTTCCGCCTCTGAAGTGGTGCCATAGGCTCCCATATGGCTGGCCTGTTTGGCCAAAGTAGAGGCTTGCGTAAAGTTTGGATCAATACTTAAAATAGTTTGCGCCATTTCTTGTGCTCGCTGGTAATCCCCGCGGCGGTAAAGCGTATAGGCATTTTCATAAACCTGACGCAGCATATAATTCTGAATACGTTGTTTTTCCAACTGAACCGTAGAGAGATATTGCTTTTTCTCTTCCACATCATTTAAGGTCCCCAATGTAATTTTATTGAGATCCAAAATCATACCTTCCTCTTTCCCATGCTGGCGAATAGGATTGGGCTGACGCAAGGGAGCAGCCGACAAAACTGCCGACGTAGAAAATATCAAAACAAGAGCAAGATATTTTTTCATAAATTTATCCTCTTAAAAACTGAGTCCCTGTGAAAGCAGACCCTTAATCATTGGAGACAATATTAAAATAAAAATCGTCGGGAATATAAAAATGAAAAGCGGAAACAACATCTTAGTAGACGCTTGAGCGGCCAATTTTTCAGCACGGCTCATGCGGCGGCTGCGCAAGTCAGATGAAAAGTTGCGCAGCAAGTCTACCAAACTGGTACCCAATTCATCAGATTGGATGATCAGCCCCACCAAAGACCGCACTTCCTGCACGTCGGTACGATTGGCAAAGCGCTCCAACGCTTCACGGCGGGAATAGCCCAGCTTGATTTCATTGAGCGTCTTTTCCAGCTCTTCTTCCAAAATTGTTTTCTTCTTGGCAATATTGATAATTCTTTCAAAAGCGGTCAGATAATCCAAACCGGATTCAATAATCAATGCAGCCAAATCCACCGTAGTAGAGAAGTTCCCTAAAATTTCAGCTTGTCTTTTTTGAATACGGCCCTTTAATATCAAATCAGGCAAATAAAACCCCAGCGGCACCAACAAAACAAACCACACTGAGTGGAACAATAACATCATAGCCGCGGGAAACAACAGAGCAGAGATAACCTTGTAGTACAAAATGTCTACCGGCTGCGGCAGATCCGGACTGCCCAATCGCATATGCATTTGCTCCAGCGGCCGTTCCAAATGGAACGTATTTAAGCAAAATACCGCCAAACGGTCTATCCATTTATTTTCCGGCTGCAAACGAGAAAAACTGGAAGATGATTTAAAACGCTGGGCTGCGACGTCCACTATCTGCTCTTTCTCTTGCTTAGGCGAGAGCAAAGCAAACACCGCCACGAAAATACAAACCGTGCCGATAAGCAAAATCAACATCAAAGTTAAAGAAAGCATGCTGTCGCCTCCCCAAGAATCATACTTTTACTTCGCCCATCTTTTGAATTAACATCATACCAATCATAATCCAAATAAAACAACCAAAAAGAATAAACAATCCTATGGCCGTCGTATAGAAAGCAATCATGTCCTGCGGGCGGAACATAAACATTACCCCCAACATGACCACAGGCATAATACCTACTACGATAGCCTGTATTTTTTGCTGGGCGGTCATAGCGTCCAATTTCTCTTCCAGCTTGCTCTCTTCGCGGATATTCTCCACCAAGCGGGAGAAAATGACTGTCAAGTTACCGCCGACCTGCCGCTGAATGATAATAGCTTTAATCGTATAAGAAAGCATGCGGCTTTCTACACGGTCATCTAACCCTTCCAACGCCTTTTCAAACGGCGTGCCCAAACGGTAGTTTTTAATAACCAAGCCAAATTCATCTGCAATAGGCGGCTGCATATCATGCGACACCAGTTCAAAGCCCTGCACAATATCCATACCAGAACGCAAAGAGTTGGAAAGTAAAATCAGCGAATCCATCAATTGGGCATTAATTTTGCGTCCGCGGCTCTTTTTCAATTTATCCAGCACAATAGGCGGAATACGTACAGACACTGCTGCACCTAAAAAGACAAACAGAAAGAAAACAAATACTCCGCCAAAACCTCCGGCGGAATATCCTATCAGTAAGCCAAACAACGCAAAAACACCCACCGTACCAAATACAATATAGCGCACGTCAATAGTTAAAAACTGGCGGTTAAAATCTTCCGCCCAGGCTACGCTCTTAACACGGTATTTGTCCCACTCTTCTAAAATAAATTCTTTTTTATTTTCCAACAACAAATAGACCGCATAGGCAATAAGCACCGCCCCTAAAACCAATAATAATGCATTAAACAGACGCTCCCCTTCTGTTGTTTGATATATTTTTGCATCGGGAGGATTCATAGGAATAGCCGTACCACGGAACTCACTCCACAATTGGTTGGCCAGCATCACCACTGACATCACAGACTGGCGGTATTTGTCCTCTTTTTGTGCTGCCGGGCTGGTAAATGATTCTATGGTGCTGTAAAACTCCCGGTTCATAAATTCCAGCGTGGCCAGCATGGAACGGGCACGCCCCTCCATACTGTCTTTCAGACTAAGAACTTCACGCCCACGGACCAATTCTTTATTTAAACGATCCAAATTCGCTACCAAATTAATACGGTTGCCCACATAACCGCGGGAAAGCTGCTCCAACACCACCGGCTGACTGGGATCTAAAGCATCATTTGCACGGGATAAATAAGCATAGACGTTGGCAAAAGTACGATACCAAAGCGTCGCTTCACTCAAGGTACCCTCTCCTTCAATATAAACAACTTTCACGTCTTCCATGCGTTTAAGCTCTTCAGGAAACCATTTGGGAATAGAAATAGGTTTATCTCTTAAAGAAGCCCCGCAAACCGCAGGATATTTATATTGTTTTTGCTCTTCAGGTTTATTAACGTCAAAATAATTGCCCAGTACCTGCATTTTAAACATGGCACACTCAATTTTTTGTTTATCCTTGGCGTCCAAAGCACGCGCGGAAAGTTCCCGCGGCATTACTACACCGAAGAGAAATAACAACAGTAAAACCCAAAGTCCGGTTTTTTTCATCATATGTCACCGTTATTGCGGCTGAGCCGGAGGGGGCGGCACCCGCATAAGAGATTCTCTGTCCGGTTCTCCGTCTTCTTTCAGTTTGACGGCCCCTTTCATAAATATATCTTCTTCCACGGGGACACCCTTTGCCTGGAATTCGTGGAAGAATGTGGGCAAATTGCCTGTCGGGGCGAAAACACCCTGCACTTTTCCGTTTTCATCTACACCCGTCTGTACATAGCGGAAAAGGTCTGTAGATTGTATTTCGTCGCCTTTTTTGCCATGCATTTCCGTAATATAGGTCACTTTTCTGGACCCGTCTGAGAAACGCGACAGCTGCACAATCATGTTCACCGCAGAGGAAATCATTTCACGGATAGCGGATATCGGCAAGTCCGCACTGGCCTGCATACACATCGCTTCCAGACGGGACAGTCCGTCACGCGGCGTATTGGCGTGAATAGTGGTCAAGGACCCTTCGTGACCGGTGTTCATGGCCTGCAACATGTCCAATGCTTCGCCGCCGCGGCACTCACCGACTACAA
>CALVFA010000055.1 GCA_944326725.1 uncultured Elusimicrobiales bacterium
ATATGTGGGGGTGGATTTTGACCAAAAAGCAGTAGTAAGTTTGTTGGAAGAAGCATTGAAAAAAGGAAAGTCGGTGGGCGTGATTAGCGATTCTTATGTAACAGACGCCACGCCGGCGGGCTTTTTGGCTCATGTAGACAGCCGCCGCCAAAAATATGAAATCGCCCGTCAAATAGTAGACAGCGGGGCTCAGGTAATTTTGGGCGGAGGACTTAAATTTTTTACGCAGGGAGAAAATAAAAAGCTCCTCAAAACTGCCCGCAAAAAAGGCTGGACCGTGGTGAAAAATGCCAAAGAGCTTTCCAAAGTTAAAAAGGGCCGGGTGCTGGGGTTGTTTGCAGAAGAGGCTATGCCTTTCTATGGCGAGATAGAGAAATACCCGCAGACGCCCACACTAAAAGAAATGACACAAAAAGCGGTGGAGCTTTTAAGTCAAAACGAGAAAGGTTTTGTCCTGATGGTGGAAGCTGGGAAAATAGATTGGGCCTTGCATGATAAAGAAGCCGGCCCTGCCATGTGGGAGATGATGAATATGGACGAAACCTTGGCCTATGTGTGGGACTTTGCCCAACAAAGCGGCAATACGCTGGTTTATTTGAATGCTGACCATGAAACGGGTGTTCCCGTATTTCACTACCGCCATTTGGATGAACAGTCGTTGAAACATAAATCCGCTCAAGGAGAGATGTTGTATGGGGGGGACACGGATTATGTTAACCAATTCTATTACCAAAAATTATTTGCACATAAACAGCTATTATATTACGTGTGTCCCGAATTTAAAAAATTGCCGCAAGAAGAACAAACCGCCGATAAATTGCAGCAAATGGCAGATGAAGCATTTGGCGGACATATAGATTTGAACTTGAATGGGCAAGTGCCCGACTATGCCGGGCTGATAGATAAGACCAACGAAGCCCTAGGGTTGGCGTGGGCTACGGGGAGTCATTCTTCCGGCATGCTTTTGGGGGTGGCGTATGGGCCCGGGGCGGAGTACTTTTCCGGGGTGTATCACAATACGCAGTTAAAAGCCAAATTTGAGAAAGCCCTGGGCTGGTAAGCCGGGCAAAGAGGCGCTATGGACGATTTTTTACAGGAAAAACCGAAGAAAAATAAAGGCTCAGCGGTGTTATTCCGCGGATACCGCCGTTTGTTTGCTTTAGTTTTTGCGGTGGCGGTGTTGTTGCAGTGTGTCAGCTTTTTGCAAATGCAGCTGAGCCGCTACCATCATGACTTGGCAGACGGATTTAAAGTCGTATTAGCCGTAACGCAGCCTACGGACAATGCCGCCCTAGCGGAATTGGGCGACAGTTTAAGCGCCAAAGAAGATGTGCTTGCGGTCAAACTCTTTTCCCCGCAGGACGCCTTGGCGGCGCTGAAAGCCAAAAATGAGCGCCTGACGCAGGCACTGGTGGCGCTGGGCTATGAGCAAATGCCGGCTTACTTTGAGCTCAAGCTTTCCAACCGCGCCATAAATAATATCCGTCCCTTTGCGCAAAATTTGCAGGCGGAATATCCGCAGCTGTCGCTGAAATACTCGGCTGAGCAGGCCCGGCTGGCTTTTTACAGCGGGCTTTGTCTGCGGGTGGTCAATTTGGCTTCTGTGTTTGCGCTGGTGCTGTTTTTTATCTTTATGTTTATGGTAGAAGCTTACCCGGTGCGCGGCAAAGCGCGGGTAGCCGGCGGGGTGTGGTCGGCGCTGTTGGCGGGCGTGCTGTCTTTGGTGTTTTTTATGTTGTTGACCTATCCGACCGGATTTTTAATGCCGGCCCTGCAGCATTTTACGTCGGTTGAACGGCAACTGGGCATATGGGTATTTTGCGGTTTGCTGGGCTGGACGCTGGGCAAATGGCAAAAATTTTAACTTTTAAACACATGAAAAAATTATTGTTTATCGGCGCCTTGTGCTTGTGTCTTATTCCGCCGGCTTTTGCGGCCGGGGGGGAGGCCGAGCAAAAAAAAGAGCTGGAGCGTTTGAAAAAACAAGCCGCCCAAAAACAGGAAGAACTAAAAAAATACCGCGCCCAAGAAGCGGCTATATCCAAAGAAATATCCGCTTTGGAGAGCCGCAAGGCCGCCGCGTTGCGGGAAAAAAACAAAGTGCAGTCGGATATTAATTATGTAGAGCAAACTATTTTGTCCACCGAAGATAAACGCGAAGCGCTGGAGCGTAGTATGCCTATGTGGCGCGGGGTGCTGTGGGAAGAACTGAGTGATTTTTATTTAACGCCGCGCTGTGCCTGGTGCCCCGGAGAAGGAGATCCGGAAGAGGAGCTGTTCTTGGAGCGGGTGCTGACGCATAAGGCGGAGTTTACTGTGGCTTTGCAGGAGGAAAATAAAGCCGCCAAACAGAAAATTTATGATTTTGAAAAACGCAATAAAAAATTATTGGCCCAAAGCTCCCAGCTGGAGAAAACCCAAAAAGTTATCACAACCAACTTTTTAAAGAAACAGCAGGATTTAAAATTAACCAAAAAGAAAACTGCCCAAATCCGCGATGAAATCAATGAATTGAATAAATCTGCCCGCGCATTGGACGATTTGTTGGCTAAATTTGAGCGCCAGCGCAAAGCCGCCGCCGCCAAACAGCAGGCCAAAGCAGATGCCGCGGCTAAAAAAGCGGGCACGACGGCGAAAAAGCAATCGTCTATTGCCAAGATTGACGTGCCGCGCAATTCCCTGCCGTGGCCGGTGCAGGGGCAGGTAATCAGCAAATTTGGCAAAGAATACCGCCGGGATTTGAATACCTGGATTTTCCGCGACGGGATTAAAATTTCTGCTAAAGCCGGCGAAGACGTACACAGCGTAGCCGCAGGGGACGTGATTTACGCCGGGCCGTTTCGCTCGTACGGCAATGTGGTCATTGTAGACCATGGCAAAGGATTTTTCAGCATTTACGGATTTTTAAGCCGTATTACCGCTGTGGTGGGCGAAAAATTGCCCTCCGGCGGCGTGTTGGGTGCGGCCGGGTTGGATACACAGCAGAGCTCCGGCACGGGCCGCTACGCCGTATATTTTGAAACGCGCCAAGGCACCACGGCGGTGGACCCGATGGACTGGTTGCGTCCGATTTAATGTTTTAGGCGCCCGAAAGGGCGGAGGATTGACATGAAAAATACGAAATCAACTAAAATTGCCGCTTGGGTGGCGGTTGTCTTTTTTGTGGGGACTTTGTTTCCCTACGCTTACAGCGCTGTGGACGGGGGACTCAAACAGCTGCGCACTTTTGTCAATGTGTTGGAATATGTGAAAGAAAATTATGTGGAACCGACTGACAGCGACACATTAATCACCGGCGCTATCCGCGGGGTGGTGGGGGAACTGGACGATTTTTCCCAGTATTTGGAGCCCAGCGATTATAAAGCGCTTAAAAATGATACGCGCGGCGATTTTGGCGGGTTGGGAATTCGCTTGTCTAAGGTGGACGGTTTTATTACCGTCATGAGCCCTATGCCCAATACACCTGCATTTAAGGCCGGTGTCATGCCCGGGGACCGTATTTTATTTGTAGACGACCGCGACGTGAGCAAAATGGATTTGGACGAAGCGGTGGAATTAATGCGTGGGCCGGTGGGGACCAAAGTAAAAGTAACCATGAGCCGTAAAAATGAAAAAACCGGCGAATATGAAACTTTGCCTGATTTTCATTTTAAACGCCAAAAAATCGTGCCGGAAGTGGTTTACTACCGCATGTTGGACGGGAATATAGGTTATATTTATTTGGTGGACTTCTCCGGGCACAGTACGGAAGAAATGGAAAAGGCCTTAAAAGCGTTAAGCAAACAGGGTATGAAATCTTTAGTGCTGGATTTGCGTTTTAATCCGGGCGGCTTGCTGACCGGGGCGGTGGAAGTGGCGGAATTGTTTATGGGGGATAAGCAAATGATTGTCTATACCCAGGGGCGCAAACTGGAATTTTACCAGGAATTTAAAACCGGCAGCAAGGCCGATTATCCGGATTTGCCGATGGCGGTGCTGATTAACCAAGGCTCCGCCAGTGCTAGTGAGATTGTGTCCGGTGCCCTGCAGGATAATGACCGGGCGGTCATTGTCGGCCAGCGCAGTTTTGGCAAAGCCAGCGTACAGCAAGTGCTGCCTCTTAACGATGGAGCGGGCCTGCGTTTAACGGTGGCTAAATACTATACGCCCAAAGGTCGCTTAATCCAGCGTGATTACCGCGACAAGAGCAAAGCCGATGAGGGGGGCATTTTTCCGGATGTGGAAGTAAAAATGGATCCGGAAGATGAGGTAAAAATTTTTATGCAGTATAATAATTTGGTCTATACACCAGGCAAAGAATCTCCGAAAATGGAGTTTAAAGAAAAAGACCCGGTGTTAGACAAAGCGGTGGAGGTTTTAAAAGAAGGGCCGGAGAAAATCATTGCTCAAAAAGCCGATATGGAAAAGGCCCGCCAGGAAGAGGCGGAACAACAGGCCGGCGCCGCCGCCCAAGATAAACAAAAATCCGACACAAACCAAAAAGAAGAGAAAGAAAATAAATAATATAACGAGCGGTGTATGAAAAAAGATTTTGCTATTTTAGGTATAGAAAGCACGTGTGATGAAACGTCCGCCGCTTTGCTGGTGGGCGGAAAGAAACTGCTTAGCAATGTGATTTATTCCCAAATTGAAGAACATAAAAAATACCATGGCGTCGTGCCGGAGCTGGCCAGCCGCGCGCACGCGGCTAAAATAGCTACGGTAATAGATGAAGCCTTGGGCGGACACGATATTGACTGCGTGGCTTTTGCCCACGGCCCCGGCTTGCCCGGCGGGCTGATGGTGGGCCGCGTGGCGGCGCAGACCCTTGCAAATTTTAAAAAAGTACCTATACTAGGGGTAAACCACCTGGAGGGTCATCTGTTTGCCTGTGAGTTTGAAGACGGGGAAGTAAAAAATCCGCTCACTTTCCCGCTGGTGGCTTTGATTGTGTCCGGCGGACATACGGAGCTGTGGTACGTGAAAAATTACGGCGATTATAAAGTGTTAGGCCGCACGCGTGACGACGCGGCGGGAGAAGCCTTTGACAAAGTGGCCAAACTGCTGGGCCTGGCCTATCCCGGCGGGCCGCAAGTGTCTGCCCAAGCCTTGCAGGGCCGGCGCGACGCGGTGGATTTCCCGCGCCCGCTGTTGCCGGGCACGTGGGATTTTTCATTTAGCGGTATTAAAACTGCTGTCAGCTATTATTTGCGCGACCATAAAAACATCAGCGTGCCGGACGTGTGCGCCTCGTTTGAACAGGCGGTTTGTGAAACTTTAGTTAAAAAAACCATGCTCGCCGCTTCTAAATATAAGGTAAAACATATTGCTGTAGGCGGCGGCGTAGCTGCCAACAGCTTGCTGCGCCAAATGATGGCTGAGGAAGGCCAAAAGCGCGGCATAGACGTGCGCTTTGTGCCGCGGAAAATGTCGTCCGACAATGCCGCCATGATTGCGCTGGCAGCTTATAAGCGGCTGGAAGCCGCCGGAGAAGGCGCCCTTGAAAAGAAGTGGAATATTAATATTAATCCAAATTTGCGGGTTAAGAACTGGGGGAAATAAATGATACTGTGGGTCATGCCGGATTCCGGCGCGCGGACCAAAGAAGATTACCAGTTGCTGGTGCAGCGTTTTAAACAGGAATATCCTCAGGCGGAGATTACCGTAGAGGTGTTTACGCGCAACATTTTGTGGAAAAAAATTTTCACGCTTAAAAATCCGGCCCCCGGGGAGACCGTGCCCGATTTAATTCAAATCCCGCATTATTGGACGGCCCTTTTAACCCGGGCGGGCGTGGCGGAGAACTTGTCTAAAATGGACCCGGGGCTCTCTCTGTCTACGGTGCTCTATCCGCTGCGGCCGCATTGCTATAAACCCGGCACCAAAGATTTGTATTCCTACCCGTGGTGGTTTGATATGAGCGCGCTGCATTTGCGCTCCGACCATTTAAAAGCCGTTACTTCCAATCCGGAGAAAGACCTAGCACAATGGGACGGCCTGATGGACGTGTGCGGACGTCTAAAGGAACACTTTAAAGAGGTGGACGGCTACTACCCCATGCAGAACAGCGATTGGCGGGGCTCTCTGTCTATCCGCAGCGCATTTATGGGCATATGGGGCCGCGGGGCGGCGATGTTTACGCCGGATTTGCGCGGCACGCTGATTGGGACGGCTGAATTTAAGGAAGGGGTCAAAGATTATGTGACGCTGGCGCTGAAGGAATATATGCCTATCTTGCGCGAGCGCGGCAGCCTAGGCACCATGCTCTCAGGCAAGGCCAGTATACTCATTTCCCGCAAGCAGGGAGTGGCCAGTTTTGAAGGGAAAATGGGCGTGCGGGTGAAAACCTTGCCCGTGCCGCGCACGGGGGCGGCGCCGCAGGCCTATCTGTCGGGCATGAACTTAATGATTAACACCGCCGGAAGCGATAAAGAAACCGCCTTGCAGTTTATTAAGTGGTGTGCGCGTACGGACAATCAAATGCAGTATGCGGCTATGATGGAAGTGTTCCCGGCGTTTGAAGAGAGCTTTGAACAGCTTATTTTCTCTTCTTCTCAGCGCTTGCGCACTTACTCAGGTATTTTAGCTTCGGCGCGGACACTGCCCAACATGACCATTACCGGCACGGTGGTGGAAATTTTAAATAAAATTTTGGCGGTCAGCGCCACGCAGATTGTGGAGAAACGTTTTACCCAGGCCAGCTTGGATATAGAGTTGGACAAAGCAGCCAAAGAAGTGCAGTATTTGCTGTCACTTTATGAGGGATAATTATGTTTGATAAAGAGGCTTTTACCCTTTTTAAATTTGCTAAAAAATTAAACCAGTCTTTTCAAAACCGGCGTGAGCTTTTGGACTGCGCTTTGCCGGCTTTGCGGGATCTGTTTAAGCTGGACCGGGTGTACTTTTTTGACTGGCAGCAGGAGCGGGCCATTTTGTCTTTAAACATGATGTGCAAAAAAGAGTACTGCATGGATATGCAGGAAGATATATCCGTGCTTAACGAGCCGGAATTTTTAAAGAAACTGTTGCAAGACGGCATAGCCGATTCTACCGATTTGAATTATCCCGCCGTATATGTACTGCTTAAATGGACGCGTCCCAGCATGGTTTTGGACGGAGAAGAAATCCGCACTGTGATAAAAGAAAGCGTGGGCGTGCTGCGTTTGGAACGTTTCCGTAAGAACCGCGTGTTTAATGACGCGGAAAAGAAAATGATAAAGTCCGTGGCGGCGGAAATATCGCACAACTTAACTAATACCGAAGTGGACCAAGCCAAAAACCAGCGTTTAAACATTGCCACCGCACTTAATGACTTGGCGACTATTTTTGCCTCTTCTTTGCGTTTGTCTGACGGCTTGGAGCTGATTTTGCAGGGGGTGCAAAAATATTTCCGCTTTGACCGGGTGCGCCTGTACCAGACCACCTATGACGGCAGCAAAATTAAAACCATTTTAGGCGTAGATATATCCGGCGAGGTTACCCGCCAAAACGGCGAAGATTTGCCCGAAGATGAACGCGGCCTGCTGCGCGATATTTTTGATTCCGGCGCCGCTTACCGCACCATACATAATGTGGTGTATATTCCGCTGAAAGTGCAGCGCAACAAAGTAGGCTTTCTCACTTTTGATAATTTGCTTTCCCGCCGCCGCATTAATTATTTGGATTTTGTTTCTTTAAAGCAGTTTTCCACGCAAATTGCGCTGGCTATAGACAACGCCGCCCTGTTTGAGCGCGTGCAGGAGCTGTCTAACTATGACGAGCTGACCAAACTGCCGGTGCGGCGCTTCTTTAACGAAAAATTTGCCGAAGAAATTTACCGCTCCAAGCGGTTTGATTTGGTGATGTCGGTCATTTTATTGGATATTGATTTGTTTAAACAAATCAATGACACGTACGGCCACCAAATAGGCGACTGGGCGTTAAAAGAAGTCAGCCGCATTATCCGCACCAGCCTGCGCCAGACCGATTTCCCGTGCCGCTACGGCGGGGACGAAATGATTATTATGCTGCCCCGCACCAACGGGGAAGAGGCCAAAATTATTGCCAAACGCCTCAAAGACCGCATAGGCGCCATTGCCATACCGGACCGCTACACCGACGGCGAACGCGTCACGCTGAGCATCAGCCAGGGTATCTCCGTTTTCCCTCAGGACGGGCAGACGGCGGCGGAGCTTTTTGAAAAGGCCGACAAAGCCCTCTACTGGGTCAAAGACGGCCGGCGCGGCACCTTTGCCGTGTACCGGGAAGTGGCAGACCAGGTCCCGCAGTAATTTCCTGTTTACGCTAAAAGTTTGGCGGGCTAAGTTCCGTCAGTTTGCGTTTGCTTTTTGGTGCAGCAAACGCAGTGCCTTTGCATGGCGGAAAATCATTATTTTTAAAACAGGTAAAATTTTTTTGGCTTTTCTGCACTTTGCCAGCGTAAAAAGTGAGATATCGTTTTTAAGTTGTTGGTCTTTTTTTGAGGGCTTTGCGTTGCATGACTTGGACCGATTTTTTCTGTTTCTCCGACGGAGAGACAAGCGTTTTTGGCGTTTTTTCACCGGACGGAATTTTTTTAGGGATAGGTTTTGCCTGCAAGAATCGGCGGACAAAATAGTATAAAACAGTTGACAAGCGGGCCAAAAGTTGTAAAAATTTAAGAGTAAGTTCCGTCGCGCGCCCTTTTTATATATAAATATAAAGAGCCGGCGGCATTCATTTGTGGAAAGATTTTTTAGTTTAAACAATGGGATACGATAAAAACATATGACACAAAAAAATTTTTGGAAAATGATTTTTGGCAAAGCGGCCTTGGCGGCTGTTTTGCCTCTGTTGTGTTTGGCTGCGGCGGTGCCCGCTTCGGCCCAGACGGCAGAAATCCGCTCTACCGGCGTGTATTATATTGACGGTACGGCTAAGAATGCAAACATTAACGACGTCTACTGCAACTGGGGCGCCGATACTATCACTGAGAAAGGCGCCGGCGCATATAAAAGCGGTATCGTTAATGTAGAAGGGCATAATACCGATGATCCGTGGGAAACATCCGCTCTGATTGAGTATGATCAGCCCTATCCCGGCCCCAATGATATAAACAAGTATCCCAACCACTGCCTGGCTTTGTGCATGGATGTATACTGCACCAACAAGCCCAACGGCGCCACCACCTATTCCATTGCTTTCCCGATTCAAAACATTATGTTTGAAATCGTGAAATACAATAAGTCCGCCGGGGTGGCCAATCCGGAAACTAACCCCGCCGTGCATACCATTTACCAAAGTATTTTGGACAACAATATCGTGGATTGGAACCTCATCTCTGCTGCCGATCAGACAAGAAATCAAGCTAAGTTTGAGTATGATAAGGCTTTGACGAACGTTCAAGAAGGGGGAGATGCGAAGACGGCTTACGATACGGCATCTCAAATTTGGCGGGATGCGCAAATAGCCTGGCAAACAGCTGTAGATAATTATAATGCTAACACCAGCGTTGTCCGATGTAAAAGTTTCTCATATATTTCCGGCGGGCGGATGTATACTGGGTGTGTATATAATAGCTCTTGTTTAACGGCAACGGTAGGCACCTCCTCTGTTAATTGTATAGCTAATACCGGTTGTGCTTCTGCGATGGGGAGTGCCTGTCTGCCTTTGTATAATGAGGTCTACGCGGCAGGAACAACGCTTAATCTGGCACGTTCGATCTATGACCAAGCATCCCAAGATTTTAAGAAGGCCGAAGAAGCTTGGAGCAAAGCGCGGGACGCGGTTATTACGGCCGAAAACGCCTATAATGCCGCACAAACGAATTTTAATAAGCTTATTTCTTCATCGCAAGATTTGTCCAAATATATGTGTGCGGCCTACTCTTGTTTAGGGGCGACAAGTAACCCAGAGACTTCTTGTTCTTGCCCTAACCCGGAATATGAATGTGTTGAATCAGGTCCTCTTACGTCAGAACAGAAAAAAAATGAAAATGGAACGGAAACATGTGACGATCCTGACTATTGTTGCCGTCCTTTAAATGAAACAGGAAATGGCAACCTCTCATATTATAAGAATGCTTACACTGTTGGCGGTGTTGCGGGAAAAGGCGTTTGCACAGGATTAAAAGCTACATGGAGTTGCGGTACTACAGACAGTACCGAAATCGGAGGACAAACAAACTGTATTGTCCGTTCGGAAGGCACGGGCCGCGGTTACAATGACCCTATCCGTTTCTGCACCTCTTGGGACGGCTCTTATGAAATTTTAGGCGAGTTCGGCAAAACCAATGGGCAGTTCGGTTTCCGCGCTACGGTTGCGACGGATTACCCGGGGGACGGCATAGCGATAGAAAACATTAATATTGAACAGACCTATCCCTATCCGGGCAACAATCAATATCCTATCCAAGTGGACGTGACCAACGTACACACCGTGCGCAGCACTCCCTCTGTGGTAGGTGAAATAACGGGCGTGCAGGCGTTGCCGTATTCGTTTGCCTACCGCTTAAGTAAAGATTCTGATGTTAAAATACAGATTTATGACGCTTCTGCCCAGATACCGACTACCAACCAGGGTGGTACTAATATACCGACTGATGATACAGCAGAGCTTATTTTAGCCCAAAACGCCGTGGTACGCACCTTGGTGGATTGGCAGCCGCGTTTGGGTGAAGGGTTGAAAGGGTCGGACAGTGACAAACTGATTCAAGAATCTGACCAGTGGGACGGACGCGACGACAGCGGCCGTCTGCTGCCGGCCAACAATTATTTGGTGTCTATCCAAGCAAAAAGCCAAGACGAATGGCCGGGGACGGACTTCTCCCGCGCGGTTACGCGCCAAATGTCTGTGGACCCGCTGAAACTGACAGATATCCAGGTGCAGGGTCTTAATAAGCAGTCCACAGCCTATGCTACGGTCCGCTATGTACCGACGGAAGCTTCTACTGTATACTTTGAAGTGTATACTCCCGGTACCACCTTTGAAAGTCTGTATACCAAAGGCCATCAAAATACGGGTACCTCCCCTAGTGTTGAGGCCGGAAGCGGTTCCTTAGTATATCGCTCCAGCCAGCAGCGCGGCCGCAGCCAGAGCTATCCTGATAAATGGGACGGCCTGTGCCATGAAGCAAAAGGTTGTACCATATCTTACGCTTCGGGTTCCAAATTACCCATTTCGGGCCAAGTATATCAGGGAGATTTGGATTCTTGCCAAGGGGCCAATGGTATATATAATATGGTAACTAAAAACTGCGATGTTACCTACGCCAATAACGCTCCTATGCCGGACGGCGATTACGTCTATGTATTATGGGCGGAAGTGCCTTATACGGACGTCTATTATAACGGAGCGGCCTGCTATCAATGTTCTAAGACTGAAGAGCAGGTAACAACCCGCTTGCCGGCAGGCTGTGCGATTACTTGGAATGCTGACTTTACGGAATTTACTTGCCCTACCGGTTATGAAGCAACAACCAATACCACAACTGTGTTAAGTGGTACCTTTACGGGTGTGAAAACGCAGAAATATTACAATGGTATCTTGCCGGTGGAACGCGGCGTGGTGGATATTACCATTCAGCCGGTCAGCTATTCCACCATTGGCTCCAGCCCCACGGCCTATGGGTTGGATCCGTTTATCTTTAAATATTCTATCGCGCGTGAAGCCACGGTAGAGGCTGAGGTGCAGAATACCGCCGGTGTGACGGTCAAAACATTGACTGACGAAGGCGGCAACACCAATGTAGCCCAGCAGATGAACACGTTGACGTGGGACGGGCGGGATAACCAGGGCCGCATGGTGGGCCCCGGCACCTATATGTTTGTGGTCAAAACCAAAGACCCCATGTTCCCGCAAAGCATACAGACCACGGCGTCAACGCTCTTCCCGGTGGATCTCTACCGCGTGGTGGATGTGAGCACGACTGACGTGTATGGCGACAGTGGAGCAAAAGCAACCATTAATTACATGCTCTCTAAAGCCATGAACGTGCAAATCAATATATATAATAAGGATGTAGTCCTCCCGGTTTATACCGATACGGGCGAAACTGAAGTTGAAACGTTGACCCGGGTGCCTCAGGAAGTGGTAACTGCGGCAGCCGCTATGACTCCTAACCCGTTGCCGGATTTAACAGCTGGTACTGCAGTACCGACGGGCGTTATAATAACCCAGGCTGATTTGGAAGGAGAAGAAGGATATTCTTATATATATACGGACCCTGTGTTAAGTGCCGACAATACAAGCTATACCTACTATCGTATTCAAAGACAAATTACAAATGTAGGAATGTTAGGGACTTCTTATCAGGTAAATGAAATCTTACAATATACTGTGCCGGTAACCTCTTGGGAGCCGCGCGTGTGCGATAGACAAACGGACGAAGCTTATTTCAGCAATCCGATAACAGGATACATCGATCCGACTACCAATCCGCAGTGTATTTATGTCAATGACACCACGTTTACCAACTATCCGGCCAACCCGGAAGCGGCGAAATACAATTATGCCGAAGGCGCCGCGCA
>CALVFA010000056.1 GCA_944326725.1 uncultured Elusimicrobiales bacterium
CAATCTTCTTGACAAAAAAGGGTAGAACCTGTATACTATATATGAACACTTGTTCATATGCTAAACTTAAGTGGTTTAAATTTAATTTACTGTTTGCTGCTCAACACTTTACAGCCGCACAAAAAAGAGGAACTTATGAAAAAAGAACTTTCGCCGTCTTTTCTGCATTTAACCGCCGCCCAAGCGCGCACGTTGGCTAAAAATATGCCGCCGGAAGAAGTGCTGTATGAATTGGCTGATTTATACAAAATGTTTGCCGATTCCACGCGCGTACGCATTTTGTCTGCGCTGCAGGCGCGGGAGCTGTGCGTGCTGGATTTGGCGGCTTTGCTGGGGGTCAGCCAGTCGGCCCTGTCGCACCAGCTGCGCATTTTAAAACAGGCCAAGCTGGTCAAAAGCCGGCGGGAAGGGAAAATTATTTTTTATTCATTGGCAGACAGTCACGTAGAGTCTATCTTTAAGCAAGGCTTAGACCACGTGCGGGAATAAACACATATGAAAAGACAATTAATACAAATTGTACTGGGGGGCATGCTTTTTGCCGCGGCGCTTATCGTGCCGGCGGCACTGCAGCTGGGGCTGTTTGTGCTGGCGTATTTAGTCTGCGGGGGGGACGTATTATACCGCTCTGTGCGCAATGTGGCGCGCGGGGAGTGGCTGGACGAAAACTTCCTAATGTCTTTAGCCACGCTGGGGGCGTTTGCCATTAGGGAATATCCGGAAGCGGTGGCGGTAATGCTTTTTTACCAAACGGGGGAATTTTTTCTGCATTGGGCGGTGCACCGCAGCCGGCGCAGCGTGCGCTCTTTAATGGAGCTGCAGCCCCATACCGTTTGGATTAAACAAGGGGATAAATGGGCCGAAGTAAAACCGCAAAGCGTGCAAAAAGGCGATGTTTTTTGGGTCAAACCCGGGGAGCGGGTGCCGATAGACGGCGTAGTACGCAAAGGCCGCAGCCTAATAGACGCCTCGGCGCTGACGGGGGAGTCTTTGCCTTACTGCGCCTCGGCCGGACAGGAGCTGCTGGCCGGCGTGATTGCGCTGGACGGAGAGCTGGAATTGCAGGCCCTGCGTCCCTATGCCAGCTCTGCCATTGCCAAAATTTTGGAGCTGGTGGAAAACGCTTCCGCCAAAAAAACGCCCACCGAGCGTTTTATTACCCGTTTTGCCCGCTACTATACCCCGGCGGTGGTGGCGGCGGCATTGCTTACGGCTTTTGTGCCGCCTTTGCTCTTGCCGGACGCTTCGTTGAAAGTGTGGCTGTACCGGGCGTTGATTTTTCTGGTAATCTCTTGCCCGTGTGCGTTGGTGCTTTCGGTACCGCTGGGCTTCTTTGGCGGCATTGGTGCGGCGGCGCGGCGCGGTATTTTGATTAAAGGAAGCGGCAGTTTGGAAGGGTTAGCCAAAGGCAGTATCATCGTGTTTGACAAAACCGGCACGCTGACCCGCGGGCAGTTTGAAGTAAGCGGCGTTTATCCGGCGGGCGGGTTTTCCAAAGAGCAGCTGCTGGAGCTGGCCGCTTATGCAGAAAGCGCTTCCACCCACCCGCTGGCCCAAGCCATAGTCAAAGCCTATGGTCAAGAGATAGACCGCACCCGCCTGGCGGATATGCGCGAAAAAGCGGGCCTGGGCGTGTTTGCCCGTGTGGACGGGCGGGAAGTATTTGCCGGCAAAAAAAGCGGTTTGGGGGCTGTTTCTGAGGAGCAAACGCCGCAGCTTGAGCAGACGGCTGTCTTTGTGGCGGTAGACGGCGTTTATGCGGGGGCTTTAGCCTTGGCAGATGCTGTAAAGCCGGACGCCGCCCAAGCGGTAGCGGCGCTGAAAAAGCTGGGCTTTGCCCAAAGTATTATGCTGACCGGGGACCGCCCGCAACCGGCCCGGCTGGCGGCCCGCCAATGCGGAGTGGATAAAGTGTACGCCTCTTTGCTTCCGGCAGATAAAGTCGGCGCAGTAGAGCAGCTGCTTAAAGAAAAGAAACCGGGCTCCACCTTGCTTTTTGCCGGGGACGGCATTAACGACGCCCCGGTGCTGGCGCGGGCAGACGTGGGGATAGCCATGGGCGCGCTGGGCTCAGACGCCGCCATAGAAGCCGCCGACGTGGTGCTGACCGATGACAAACTCTCCAAAATCCCCCAGGCGGTGGTCTTAAGCCGCTTTACGGTGCAAATTGTAAAGCAGAACATTTTGTTTTCTCTGTTGGTAAAGGCCGCTGTTATGGGGCTGGGCATACTGGGGCTGGCTAATTTGTGGGAAGCGGTATTTGCCGATGTGGGGGTAGCGGTGCTGGCGGTGCTTAATTCCTTGCGCCCGCTGGCGTGCAAAAAATAAAACGAGGGTGGCTTTTGCCTTTGACGGAAAAGAAAGATATACATAAAATCCCCGGGTGTTTATCCGGGGATTTTTTAAACCCGCCTGTAATAAGCCGCCTGCGGCGCAACGCGGCGTTGAGTTATCCTTTCTCTTCTTTCTGTACGAGCTGCCAATAAACCGCTTTTGTATAATTTATATATGTGCAGTTATAAAATTGTATTTTCCGATTTAGACGGCACTCTTCTAAATTCCGCCCACCACGTGCCCAGCGCTACTGCGCAATATCTGCGCGGACTTTCAGCCCGCGGGGTGCCGTTTGTAATTGTTACGGCGCGTATGCCGCAGGCGGCTTATCCGCTGCAAGAGGAAGTAGGCGTTTCCTCTCCTATCATTTGTTATGGCGGCGCCCTGACGCTGGACGCCAGACATCAGATTTTGCGCAGTGTAACTCTTTCTGCAACAGATACCGCCCGTGTGATGACCTGGGTACAAAAGAAATGGCCCGACGTTTCCTGCTCGCTCTATGCCCAAAACACCTGGTATGCGCCACAGGATGAGCTGGTGGAAGAAGAGAGCTGTATTACCGGGGTCATGGCGCAGCCGCTTGTTTGCAATCAGAATCTGCAGGCTCATAAAGTGTTTTTAATGGTGAGAGAGATTGAGCGTTGCCCGCAGATGTTAGAGCAGCTAAAGCAGGCTTTTCCTGCGTTGAGTGTATCTTATTCCGGATTTGGACATATAGAAATAACCGCTTCCGGCGCTTGCAAAGCACAGGCTTTGCAAGATTTGTGCCGGCAGCTGCATATACCCGTGAGCCAATCTGTTGCGTTTGGGGATAGTTTAAACGACGCAGACATGCTGCGTGCCGCCGGGCTGGGGGTGGCGGTGGCAAATGCTGCGACACAAGTGCGGCAGGCCGCGGATAGAATTTGCCCTTCCAACGAAGAGGAAGGCGTAAGGCAAACCCTGCAAGAGTTGTTTGGCTAAAATTTGGCCTGCGTTATTTTATAAATCCCGTTTTGAGGCCCTAAAAAACCCCGCTGAAAAGCGGGGTTTTGATTGCTATTTTTTACGGCGGTATTTGTTTTTCTTAATTAAATGTTCATTGTAGGTGCGGCTGAAATCGTGCCGGCCGGTATTGTCTGCCACAAAATAAAGCGCGTCAAAATCCGGCTCCGGGTTTAGCACCGCTTTGACGGATTCGTAGCTGGGGTTGCAAATCGGCCCCGGAGGCAGACCGTTGTAGCGGTAGGTATTGTAGGGGGATTTGTTGCGCAGGTCCCGGTAGGTCAGGCCTTTTTTCCAGTAGCGGTTTTCGCGGAAGTTAAAGCCCAATGCGTATTGCACCGTAGGGTCTGCTTCCAGGCGTTTGCCAATTTTGAGGCGGTTTAAATATACGGCGGCTATTTTGGGCCGCTCATCGTGAAAGATGGCTTCCCGCTCTACAATAGAGGCCACCGTAAGCACTTCTTTCTCCGTCAAATTGGTTTTATATTGGGAAAAAAGCGGTTTGACTTTGCTGTTGTATTGCGCCACCATAGCGTCCACCACCGCCCAGGCGGGGGTATTCTCGGAAAAATAATAGGTGGAGGGGAAAAGATAGCCTTCCAGCTCACGCTTGCGCACAATGTCTAAGAAAGCGTGCGGGTCGGTAATGTCGTTGGCGGCAAGCACCTCGGCTATTTCTTCGCTGCGCCAGCCCTCTAAGGTGGTTAACTTGGCCAAATGCAGACACTGCCCGCTTTTAATGCAGTTGAGCACCGACTCTGAGGGCATGTTTTTATACAAATCGTATTTGCCCGCTTTGAGGTCTTTGGCCGAAGAGGAAAGACGCAAAATCAGCTTAAACCAAGTGCGGCTTTTAATCACCCCGGCCTCTTTAAGGCTTTGGGCCACCTCAGAGGCGGTCTGCCCCGGTTTTATCTCAAACACCAGTGCTTCGCCTTTGTTGAAATAGTGCAGTTTAATAAACAGCGCAAAAGCGATAATACACGCCAAAAAAACGATGCAAGAGATAAGAAATTTTCTGTTCATGTTTAATGGGATAATTTAAAAAACGCGCGCTTGCCGGCCTGCAGCACGTCGCCGTCTGCAAAAGAGAGCGGGCCGTCTTGCGTGATTTTTTCTCCGTTTAAGCGCACCGCGCCCTGCTCAATCAAAGCGCGGGCTTTGTTTTTGCTTTGGGCGGCGCCGGCTTCAAACAGTACAGCCGAAAGCATAGCCCCTTCGGCCGGTTTAAACAGCGGCATTTCATCGGGATTTTCTTTTTTGGAAAACACCTTTTCAAAATTTTCACGCGCGGCCTGCGCAGCTTCCTTGCCGTGGAAACGCTCCGTCAAAAGCCCGGCCAGTTTCTTTTTGGCTTCCATGGGGTGCATGGCTTTGACTTGGTCCATATTTTCCGAGGTTAACAGCTCATAGTAGTTCATCATCATCTCATCGGAAATAGACATCAGCTTGCCAAACATGTCATTGGGCGCGTCGTTAAGCCCTACATAATTGCCGTAGGATTTGGACATTTTCTTCACGCCGTCAATACCCACCAAAAGCGGCACCGTAAGCGCAATTTGCGCTTCCTGTCCGTTTTGTTTTTGCAGCTGGCGGCCTACGAGTAAATTGAAAATCTGGTCCGTTCCGCCCAGCTCCACATCGGCTTTCAGCGCCACCGAATCCTGCCCCTGGAACAAACTGTATAAAATCTCCAGCATGCTAATGGGGTTGCCCTCTTTCATGCGTTTTTTAAAATCATCGCGCTCCAGCACCTGGGAAACGGTTACTTTGGCAAGCGTTTGCAATAAATCTTTGCCGCTGACAAAGGGGTCCAGCCACTCGCTGTTAAAGCGGATTTGGGTCTGCTGCGGCTTTAAGACTTTAAAAGCCTGGTCGGTATAAGTTTTGGCATTTTCCAAGATTTTTTCCCGCGGCAGGACGGGGCGGGTGGAATCGCGGCCCGAAGGGTCGCCGATGGCGGCGGTAAAATCCCCAATCACCAGCACGGCGGTATGGCCCAAATCCTGAAACCGGCGCAGCAAAGAAAGCACCACGCTGTGTCCCAAATGCAGGTCGGCGCTGGTAGGGTCGCAGCCCAGTTTGACGATTAATTTTTTACCGCTTTCCAGTTTTTTCTGCAATCCTTCTACGTTGACCACATCTACGCAGCCGCGGGTTAAAAAAGCAATTTGTTCTTGGATATTCATAAAGTCCTCATATAAAATGCCGCCTCTTTGCGCTGCTGTGCCCTGACGGGCGCGCTGGGGGCAAAAATCTCTATTTTCTATTTTACCATATACGCGCGCGTAAGGGAAAAAGCACTATAAATCCCTGTGCGCCGGGGCCGCGGCAGAAAAGTCAACCGATTAATAAAAATCATAGGGGTCGGCAATGAGTTTAAAATCGGCTCTTTTGACCGGGGCCAAGCTATCCAGCGCGTGCACCAGTGCGCGGTATTGGCCGGGGGCGGCTTTTAAGATGAGATACTGCTTTTTATAGGTGTCTGTTTTTTTGCCCGTCGGCACCGGGCCCAGGGTGCTTTGGCAAAACGGGGCCGCGGCGCTTAATACGCGGGCGGTTTCTGCGGTAAGAAAGGTGGCGTCTTTGCTTTTAACAAGCACCTTGACCAAAGAAACAAACGGCGGATAGGCAAAGCTTTCCCGCGCCAGCAGCTCTTCGCGCGCGGCGTCCTCATAGGCGGTTTTTAACGCTTCAAACGGGTAAATATCAGCCGAAGCGCTTTGTATAATGAGCCGGCCGTTGGGGCGGGAAGAGAGGCGGTTTTTGAGTTTAAAAAGCAGCTGCCCAAATTTTTCGGAAGCGCGGAAGTCGGGGCTGTCCAGCTCCAAGTCCGCATCCGCCACCGCACACAGCGTTACCCGCGGTGAAAGGGCCGCCTCCAGCGCCTGGCGGGTGCCTACGACCACGTCGGCCTCGCCTTGGTCTAAAGCGCGGCGGACCAGCCGGCCCTGTCCGTCTTTGTTCTTCAGCGTGTCCGAGTCCAGGCGCAGTACGCGCAGGGAAGGAAAAAGTTTATTTAATTCGCTGACGATTTTCTGCGTGCCGCCGCCGCGGGATTTGAAAATTTTATTTTGGCACAGCGGGCAGGTTTGCTCCAGCGGCTCTTTATGCCCGCATTTTTTGCAAACCAGGCGGTCTTCGCCTTTTTCATTTTTCTCCCGCGCCAAAATCGCGCCGCATTTTTTGCATTTGGCGTAAGCGCCGCAATTTAAGCAGTAGTAAGCGTTGGAGTAACCGCGGCGGTTTAAAATAATCAGGGCGGCTTGTTTGGCTTGGCAGGTGTCAGTTAACTGCTGCAGCAAAAAGTCTGAAAGCAGGGGGGAGTGTTCGCCTTTTTTAGGGGTAATTTTAATTTGGGTGTTTCCCGGCGGGGCAGGAAGGCGGATTTCTGCGCACTCCGCTTGCTGTACCAGGTGCAAAGTTTCCAAAGAGGGTGTATCTGAAGCGCAGACAAACAAGGCCCCATGTTGCTGGCAACGGAAGGAAAGCAAATCGCGCAGGTGGAAAAAAGGTTTGTTTTCTTCTTGTTTGTAATTATCACTCTCTTCTTCCAGCATAGCGGCCAGGCGCAGGTTTTTAAACGGCAAAAGCCCGCCTGAGCGTGCCGACACAATCAGCACCGGCGCTGCGCTGGACACGCGGGCAAAAATTTCCTTTTTTTGGCTTAAAAGCATTTTGCTGTGCCAGCAGTACACCCACTCCGCTCCAAAAGATTTTTGCAAACGCAGCGCAAAATTTTGCGCCGCCAGCACATCCGGCAACG
This sequence comes from uncultured Elusimicrobiales bacterium, assembly GCA_944326725.1. Lineage (GTDB taxonomy): Bacteria > Elusimicrobiota > Elusimicrobia > Elusimicrobiales > Elusimicrobiaceae > Avelusimicrobium. The sequence goes on from CALVFA010000056.1 coordinate 7,085, forward strand.
TAAGCAGTACCTGCCCGTTTTGGGCCAATACCTGCGCGGCTAAAGCAAGCAAAATTTGGCTTTGGCCCGCCGCGTCCGGGCCGCAGAGAAGTACCTGTTTGTAGCCGCCGCCAAGAGCGCTTTTTACCTGTTGGCAGGCTTGCTGCTGCGCCGGGGTGAGGGAAAAGGCCGGGGCAGAAAAAGCAGCCTGCGGCAGGGGTTGCTCTTGCGGCAGCTTAAAATAAGCCTGCGGCGGCACCAAGGAAAATAAAATTTGGCCTATCGGGCCGCCCCAGGTGGCCTTCATAAATTGGGCCAGCACAAAAAGGTCGGAGCCAAAGACGGGTTTTTCGTCCAATACGCAGGTGATTTCTTTAATTTTGTTTTTAGGCAAAGAAGTAGTCTGCGCCGTTTCCACCACCAGCCCGGTGGTCAGCAGCGGACCGAAAGGGGCGGTAATGCGTACGCCGGGTTTGACTTGCGTGCAAAGGGCGTCCGGGACGGCATAGTCAAAGTCCCGGTCCAGCGGCACGTCAAAGACTACTTTGCAAAACATAATTTAACCCTGCGGGCGTTTGAGGCCCATTTCCGCCATGACCATTTGCAAGTCGGCCCAGGCGTCTTTTTTCCACGCCGGGTTGCGCAGCAGGGCGGCGGGGTGATAGGTGGCTAGAATTTTAACCAGTGTTTTCAGCTCCACCGTGTCTAAATGCAGTAAATGGAATTTGCCGCGCAGCGCCCCTAAGGATTTGGTGTCGCTGATGAGCGCCTTGGCCGCCACGCCGCCCAGCGCCACCACGTATTTGGGGCTGATGGCGGCTATCTGGCGTTCTATATATTTGCGGCAGACGGCAATTTCGCCAGCATTGGGGGCGCGGTCGTTGCCGCGGGCTTCGGGGTCGGCAGGGTTGACCATCGGGTGGCATTTGGCTATATTGCCGATAAATACTTGCTCGCGTTTGAGGCCCATGGCGGCTATCATTTTATCTAAAAGCTGTCCGGCCCGGCCGATAAACGGGCGGCCCTGGTGGTCTTCGTCAAAGCCGGGGCCCTCACCGATAAACATCAGCTCGGCGGCGGGGTTGCCCTCACCGGGGACGGCGTTCAAGCGCGTCTGCCCCAGCGGGCAGCGGCGGCAGGTTTTGATTTCTTCAGCGATTTGGTCCAATACGGCTTGTTTTTCCTGCGGGGTCACGGGGTCCTCCTGCGTGGGGGAATGGGCCGCCGGGGCGGCCTGGAAAAAGGGTTCTTCTGTTTGTTGGCTTTGTGCAGAGGCGGCAAATACAGGCTGGGCGCCGGCTGCGGCAGAGGCCGTTGTTTGCGGGGCGGATTTTTCCAGCGGTGCATTTGATTTTGACACCGCTTGCTCTGCATGGGCAGCGGCCTGTTTGGCCTGGCGCACAAATTCAATGGTTAAATGATCTTGCGGAGGCTGCGCTTGCGCCGCAGCAGAAGGCGCCGAATGCAACGCGGCGGACGCGGCCTGCGGGGCCGTATCTTCAGCGGCGGAGTATGCGGGGGTTTCTTTGGCGGAGCGGGGGGAAGCAGACAGTGCGGCGGGTTCTTTTTCTTCCGCTTCAGATACGTGCGCGGCGGCCTGGGTGCAGGCCGCCGGCGTCAAATCATCTTCCTCCCGGCTGGACAGAAATGCTTTAAATTCCGCCGCCAGTGCGCGCAGCTCTTCGTTCATGATTAAAGTCTCATGGGTTCTTTGGCTTTGCGTTCGGCTTCTTTGCGGGCTTCTTCCTGGGCTTTGAGTTCCGCTTCCAGGTTTTGGCGGCTGATTTCCAGCACAGCGTCTTTGCTCATGCGGCCCGAAAGAATATCGTCCAGCGCCACTTTAATTACAGCGGCATTGGGCTGATTTTTATATTCGGATTTCTTTTTGAGTTCTTTGGCCCAGATGGACGCCAGCACCACTACATCATAGCGGTCCCCGTCAAAGTTCATCAGCTCAGACTCAAAAGTCTTGTCAGTCTTGGTATTCGGCATGGTTGGCTCCCTAAATAACTTTAGATAGTTTTAAATCTTTCAGCTGCCGCTGGGTCTTTAACTGTTCGGCACGGACCACGGCGGCGGTGTCTGCTACGGCCTTTTTTAAATCGTCATTAAGCACCACATAATGGTACTTGGAAATTTCTTTGAGTTCTTTTTTTGCCGTTTTTAAACGCAGGGCCACGTCTTGCGTATGGTCTTTGCGTGCGGCAATGCGCTCTTTAAGCACTTTTAAACTGGGCGGTACGATGAAAATTTTGACGGCTTGCGGATATTTGCCCGAAACCGTGCGCGCGCCCTGCACGTCTATTACCAGTACGGGGCAAAGCCCTTTTTTCATCATGCCGTCCACCGATTTTTTAGGTATGCCGTAATAATGGGCGTGTACCCGGGCCCACTCCAGCATTTGGCCTTTTTTAACGGCGCCAAGAAACTGTTTTTCCGTCCAAAAGTGATAATCTTTTCCGTCTTTTTCTCCGTCACGCGGTGCACGCGTGGTGGCGGTAACTACGCGGCAAAGCGTTTTATTGCGCTTAAGCAAATGCTGCACCACGGTGGTTTTGCCGCCGCCAGAGGGAGAAGATACAATAATAGGAAAAGGCTTCATCTATCTATTTTAGTAAAATAAAGGGCTTTTGGTAAATACCCCGCCGCCGGAGAAGCCGCCTTTGTTTTAGGTGTGTCATAAGAAGCGGGCTGGAGAAAACTTAGGGAGTATCCTTGGGCATTTGGGAGAGGATATATCGCTCTATAAGCGGGTGGCGGTATTTGCGGGCCACTTCTGAAGGGGTCAGCCCTTCTGAGTCACGCAGATGGGGGTTGGCACCGTACCTGAGCAAAACTTTAATGACCCGCGTTTGGCTTTGGCACGCCGCGGCAGCGTGCAGGGCAGAACCGCCAAAATTATCCAGCGCGTCCACTTCCGCTCCGTTTTCAAGTAAGAACAAACACATGGCCGGCTGGTTACATTCCGCGGCAATATGCAGCGGGGTTTGCCCGTCATCGGTTTCATGGGCTACGGTGTAGTCTTGGTCCAGCAGTTTGTCTACTTTATAAAAATCATTGTAGAACACGGCTTGGTGCAGCGGAAAACGCTGAAGCTCTTTGGTTAAAAATTTGACAATTTCCGGGTTAACATCTTTGTGCAGGCGCCAGCGCCATACCATGCCCATCAGCACCGGGCGGGTAAAATAAAAAACCACCGCCAACGCCAAACAACCCAATAGCCCCGTAAAAGTAGGATTGAGCCAAAATAAACAGAAAAGAATGATAAAAAAGACAATCCACGTCATATGTGTCACCATTTTCTCTATCTTACTAGTTTAATTCTTTGACGAAGATGTGTCAATCAAACTAAGCCTTGCCATTAAAAAGCCCCATGTGAAATGGGGCTTTAGGTTAATCTTGTTGAACGAGGGTGTCAATTGTTGGTGCTATAAACTTGGGGTCTAAAGATTTAATAAATCCATATAATTTGCTTTTGTATTTCAAATCTCCTTTACATCCTTGGTGAATGAATATACACCCAAGCCGTATGTTACCATTCTCATCTCTATCGCACAAACGAACGGCATGATAGGAAAGATGTCCTGATACCAAAGGCTTATGGCAGACGGGACATTCATTAGGAACTTTGGGCCTTGATTTGTATTCGGCCAGCTTTGCTTGATAGGCTTTTTCTTTTTGCTGACTAGCAATGGCTACTGCCAAAGAATCTTGCACTCGTTTTTGTTGTTCTTGCATTCTTTGCTGTTCTTTGGCTTGGGCAGCCAAGCTTTCGCTGTGTTCTGCCCGTTGACGCGCCGCCTGCAATTTCTGCACAACGGGGAAAAAACCTCGTCTGCCCTGGGAAATAAATTTGATAAAGTCCGTCTTGTCTTGCTCTGATAAAGCCACCGGCAAAGAAGCTACATACGCCACGTTTTTGTCTTTGCAGAAGCTCAGCCAGCCTTGGCTGCGGCGGTTAGACATTTTGCTGGGAAAGTAAAAATCCAGCAAGTTAACCAGGCCGTCCATATCGTCGCAAGTTAGCAATTCGTTGGAATAGGGATGAAATAACATGACCTCTTCTTGAGACGAACGCCGAGAGCCTTCTTCCCCCAAACGTTCATAGGTTTTAATGACAATTCGTCTTTCCATGTTACCGCTGCAGTTCTCATTCATACAAGAAGGAATGCTGCTAAGCTTTTGTATGTTTGCCATACTATACAGACTGCTGTTGTAGTCCGCTCCTTCTTTTTGTGAATACATGTCGCCCAGGCCTAATGTGTGGCCGGCTTCATGCAGAATAATTCTCTTTAAGCGTTCCGGAATTTTGTATTCTTTTTGAAAAAGAGTCATAGCCGCGAAATTATTGTGCACACGGATATACGCTTGATGTCCCCCCACAGGGGCAAGATCCAAACGGATATATAAATCTTGCTTAGAATCGTCATAGCAGGGGGTGGCGTCGGGATTAATAAAGTTAAAAGAAAGCGGCTGGCTGGGAAGCAACGCCAAGACGTCTGCAAATTCTTTTTGACGGCCGGAGTTGATGATGGTACTGCGCAGCGTATCAAACCATGTTTGATAGGCTGACGCAATGAAAGGCTTGGTTTGATTGTAATGTTCTAAGGCTAAAGTTCGGTCTGCAGGGGAATTATACATAGATTTGTCATTTTCATCAAGGACGTCCATGCATACTCGGAGATTTTGCCCTTGCTGGTTAATAATTTTAGGCAGCAAAATACCAGCGGCCTTTTCCTGTGCGTCTGTAAGAAAAACCCAAGCCGATGCCGGCATAGACAGCAGCAATAACATACAGAAAGAGAAAGTTTTCTTCATAATATTTCCTTTTATAAAGGTACAAAAACAAAAGTTAAAAATACTGAAAGAAACTCTTTCATATTTTTACCTTTCACACATGCCTAAGCATATTATAATAATCCAAGTTTAGCCTTTCAAGGGGCAATTTGGGATAAATAAGCCCGAAACTACATCAGAGAAAGATTCTGTTGAAGAATCATTTCCTTAGAGGCAAATTGCTCAATGGCTTGGACCATGGTCATTTTTTTGCTTTTCAGGTGCAAAGGCCAAGAAAAGCACCATTGGTCTATTCGTTGGCGGAAAAACCAGAAAATCCGTCTTTGTCCGTAGCAGCCTTTTTTCAGAACGATGCGTATGTCCAACACATCTTGCCTTTTCACGCGCACGAGCTTTATGTCTATTTTTTCTATGTTTTCCCAGGCGATAGGCTCTACAAAAGCCAATAAAAAGTCCGACCCAATGGCATGTTGGTTTATGTTAATGTGGGAAAATATGGCCAAAAGAAAGGTGACGCCAAACAGAAAAAGAAGGAGCTTAAAAAGAAACGGCGGAATAAAAAAATCGGCCTGTACTTTAGAGGCAACAAAAGTCAACATTTCACCAGATCCCAGCAAATAAAAACACCCTATCCCTAACATAAATGAGATAAGTTTGGCGAAAAAAGAAGAACTGAAAGAGACTTGATTAAGCTTTTCTTTAGTCATTTTATATCCTTTGTTAAATTAAATGCGCTGCCTCTAGAGAGCATACCGCTAAAGAGCATTTTGCGTTCTTTTAATACACATTGTCTATGTGATAAGACTGCAAAAATTGTAAGGTTTCCTGCTGGTTAAAGCGGGCGGCATAATCTGCGGGCGTTTGGCCGTGTATATCTTTGGATTGCAAATCAGCCCCCAGTTTTAGCAGTCGGGCACAGAATTTTTTACGCCCCAAGGCCGCGGCAATATGAAGGGGGGTGATACCGTCGTGCACGGGGGCATTGACAGCTTGAGCGCAGGCGTCTTGCGGCAGAAAGCGCAGGCCGTCAAGCTGGTCTTCGCGCTGCTGCACCACGGCCTTAGCTACAGGCGCTTTATAAATGAAATTTAACAGCTCCGGCGGGAAAACTTTGGCTGCTTGCTTATGCGTGATTTTATTGTTAAAGACAAGCGCCACTTTAAACAAAACAAACAGAACGACACAAATAACCACAAGCAATGCTATTTTAAAACCCATAGCAGACATTGGGGCATTTTTAGCGGTATTTAACCAATTAACAAAACTGCCAAAACCTAAAATACAGCCCACAAAGACAGCCCCGGCAATAATTCCCCAAAATAACAGCCAAAAAATATCTTTTGTTTTGTTCATTATTTTTTCCTCACAATAGTATATTGTTTCACGGTTTCTAAAATTTTCTGTTGATTATCTGCGTTATACTGGGTAAGTACAATCGCAAAGGACTTTTGTTTAGCGGGGAACAGATATAATATGCGTACGCGCGCTAAAGAGCCTTCTTTCATATGAAAAGTCAAAATTTCTGTACGGCGTATTTTGTGATATTCTACGCATTGAATTTCGTGCCACGGGACGGGCGAGAGGCAAATGGGGCCCTGAATACCTGCCGGCGTAATTTTCACTTTATAAGGCGCGAAAACAACAATAAAGGCAGACAGTCCCATCACGCCAAAAAGAACCAGCAGAATAATATGCCAAATCCAGGGAGAAAGCAGACCGTTTTTCAGGCTTATCTCTCCTGCCGTTTGGGGTAGAAAATCTGTCGCAAAAGCAAACCATATACAAATAAGTCCAAACAGGAAAATAAATATCTTGTTGAAGAGAGCCGGTTTAATAATAATTTCTTCGGGGTTATCCATAAAAATCTAAAAAATCCCGCCTTGTTGTTGGCAAGGCGGGATTACAGATATAGGTCTTATTTGCGTTTCTTAGCCAACGCTTCTTTGGCGGCAGCCTGCGCAGCGGCCAAACGTGCTATAGGCACGCGGAACGGAGAGCAGGAAACGTAGCTGAAGCCTTCGCGGTGGCAGAACTCCACGCTTTCGGGGTCGCCGCCTTGTTCGCCGCAGATACCGATTTTGAGGTTCGGTTTAGACTCGCGGCCTTCGGCTACGGCGTGTTCAATGAGCATACCCACGCCGCGCTGATCCAGCGTCTGGAACGGATCGGCTTCCAATATGCCCTGCTTGAGGTATTCAGGCAGGAAAGCACCGATATCATCGCGGGAGAAACCGAACGTCATCTGCGTCAAGTCATTGGTGCCGAAAGAGAAGAAATCCGCTTCCTGCGCCACTTCGTAAGCCAAGACCGCAGCGCGCGGAATTTCAATCATCGTGCCGACGGAGAAGTTGAGCTTTTTGACTTTGGTCTTTGCCACCACTTCTTCATAGACTTTGCGGATAATTTCTTTTTGTTTGACGATTTCGTTGACGTCGCAGGTCAGCGGAATCATCACTTCTGGTACGGCTTTGACGCCTTCTTTAATCAGCTCGGCCGCCGCTTCAAAAATAGCGCGGGACTGCATTTCCGTAATCTCCGGATAGGTCACACCCAAGCGGATACCGCGGTGGCCCATCATTGGGTTGACTTCGTGCAGGCCGGCGGCGCGTTCCTGGAAGGTTCTGGCGTCAATGCCCAGGGCCTGGGCCAGCTCTTGCTGTTTAGCCAGCAGGGTAGGCACAAACTCGTGCAAGGGGGGGTCCATCAAGCGAATGGTCACGCTGTAAGGCGCCATGGCTTTAATGGTGGCTTTAATGTTCTTCTTCATGTACGGGAAAAGCTCATTAACGGCCGCCTTGCGTTCGGCTTCGTTGCCGGACAAAATCATCTTGCGCAAAATGAACAACGGCTCATCGGAGTTTTTGCCGTAGAACATGTGCTCAATGCGGAACAGGCCAATGCCTTCTGCACCGAATTTGCGCGCGTTGGCGGCGTCTTCGGGCGTGTCGGCGTTGGCGCGCACTTTCATCGTGCGTACAGAGTCTGCCAACTTGAGGAAAGCGGCCAGGTTTTTGTTGCCTTCGCCGGCTTCCAACATTTTCAACGCGCCGTCATACACCCAGCCTTTGGTGCCGTTTAAGGTCAAAAAGTCGCCTTCTTTAAAGGTTTTGCCGCCCATTTTGACGGTCTTTTTGGCGGTGTTGAGTTCCAATTCGCTGCAGCCTACAATGCAGCATTTGCCCCAGCCGCGGGCCACTAAGGCCGCGTGGGAGGTCATACCGCCGCGCTGCGTCAAGATACCGGCTGCGGCGCGCATACCTTCAATGTCTTCGGGGTTGGTTTCTTCGCGGATTAAAATGGCGTTTTCTCCGGCGGCCTGCAATTTGATAGCGTCATCAGAGGTGAACACGATTTTGCCGCTGGCTCCGCCCGGGCCCGCCGGCAAGCCTTTGGCAATGGGTTTGGCCTGGGCTTCGGCTTTGGGGTCAATGGCGGGCAGCAACAGCTCGCCCAATTGGTGCGGGGTCACGCGCAGGACAGCCGTTTCCTTATTAATAAGGTGTTCTTTAAGCATATCCAGCGCCATTTGCACCGCAGCCGTGCCGTTGCGTTTGCCTACGCGGCACTGCAACATCCACAGGCGGCCGTGTTCAATGGTAAATTCAATATCCAGCATGTCATGGAAATGTTTTTCCAGACGTTTTTGAATGGTGTCCAACTCTTTGTACACTTTGGGCATCACTTTTTCCAGCGTGGGCAAGTGGGCCGAGTGGGCGTTGGCAGACCATTTGTTCATCGGGGAGGGGGTGCGGATACCGGCCACCACGTCTTCTCCCTGGGCGTTGATTAAGTATTCGCCGTAGAAATGGCTGTCGCCGTTGCCCGGGTTGCGGGTAAAGGCCACGCCGGTGGCGGAAGTGTCGCCCATGTTGCCAAACACCATGGTTTGCACGTTGACGGCGGTGCCCCAATCGTGCGGAATGTTTTCAATGTTGCGGTAAGCGATGGCGCGTTTGCCGTTCCAAGAAGCAAACACCGCGCCGATGGCGCCCCAAAGCTGTTCGGTCGGGTCGTCGGGGAATTCTTTGCCCAATACTTTTTTGACCGTTTTCTTAAATTCTACGCACAGTTTTTTCAGCTCCTGCGCCGGAATGCCGGTGTCGTCTTTGACGCCCAGTTTGGCTTTTACTTCGCCCATCATGCCGTCTAAGATTTTGCGGATTCCTTCGCCGTCTTTGGGCTCAATGCCGGCGGCTTTTTCCATCACTACGTCGGAATACATCATAATCAAGCGGCGGTAAGCGTCATAGACAAAGCGCTCGTCGCCGGTTTTGGCAATCATGCCCGGAATGGTTTTTTCCGTCAGACCGATGTTTAAAATCGTTTCCATCATGCCCGGCATGGAAGCGCGCGCGCCGGAGCGTACGGACACCAAGAGCGGGTTTTTGTCAGAGCCAAATTCTTTTTTGGTCAGTTTTTCCACTTTTTTGAGGTTGGCTTCCACATCGGCTTTTAAAGTTTTGGGATAGGTCTTTTTGTTGTTCCAGTAGTAGGTGCAGACTTCGGTGGTAATGGTAAATCCCGGAGGGACGGGCAGTTTCAGCTGGCCTGCCATTTCCGCCAGGTTGGCGCCTTTGCCGCCCAACAGTTCTTTCATTTTTCCGTTTCCGTCGGCTTTGCCGCCGCCGAAAGCATATACCATTTTAACGGATTTTTTTGCCGCCGGTTTAACAGCTTTTTTGGCGGTCTTTTTTACAGTTTTCTTTGCCATTGTGTTTATTTTCTCCGTAAAGAATAGCGTGCGGGGCCTTACAACACCCCGTAAAACAGGTTTTGCACTTTCATATTGTATTATATTTCCTATTTAAAGAAAAGAATTTTTTTTAAGAAGCTAAAAACTGCTTTATTTAACCCCTCATGGGTCCTAGGACCTAATGGGAAATGGGCCTTTGTTTCAAAAAAATACAGGTCTGGCCCAGGTTAAAGGCATGGGCCTAAAAAATGCCTCTTTTTGGGCCCAATGACCCTGGTGGTTTTTCTTCGTAAAAGTTATTCTGTTAGTAAGAGAAGCAAAGAAAACCCAAAGCCGTATGGGGGCAGTTATGAAACATAATACTATGGTCATGACCCGCAAAGTACAAGTAATTAAAAAACGCCGCTTGGAGCGTGAAATCAGCTGGGTCAAACGTGAATTTAAAGATTTTAAAACATTAAATGACATTGAACTATACAACACCGAACGGTACGCCAGCCTGCATTTAGGCGTCAGCTTTATCTGATTTTTTTCATACCTCCTCCTCAAAACCCTCACCCGCCGGGCCTATAACCCTCCCGGCGGGTGTTCCTTTTTATTGTGTGGAAAAATGGCATTCTTCTTTTTAAAAGGGTTTTTTGGGGGGCACAGTAACACTATAAACGTCAGTGGCATTTGAAAATGCGCTTAAAGGCCAACGGCTAGACATACGCGCCGCCGCAACAGAGCCGCGGCTCCTTTTAATTTGCTATACTATATAAAAGCCAAAGGGCAGGGGTATGCTCTTGGGCTTTTTTTTGGTATAATAAACTGTACTCTAGTACAAAAAACTAAAAAGGAGAAGGTTGGACTCCGGCTCGGCGTTTTCTAAGGAGATGGGACGCTTGGTCGTTACAGTTTTCAACCTAAGTGTAAAATAAAATGGTACTTTCCGTACAAGACAGAAAAGACATTATCGGTAAATTTCAGAGCAGCCCCAATGATACCGGCTCTGCCGCCGTGCAGATTGCTTTGATTACCGAACGCATCAGCTACATTTCCAATCACCTCAAAGCCAACCCGAAAGACTTTGCCGGCGAACGCGGCCTAAATAAACTGGTCGGCCAGCGCAAACGCTTGCTCGCTTATTTGAAGAAATCTGATTTCGCCAAATACCAGCAAGTGACCAAAGAACTCAAATTGAGGAAATAGTTTTCATGGAAAATTTCAACCATAAGTTTGACATCCACTCTCTAGATGTGGAAGTCGGCGGTCAGACGCTGAATCTGCAAACGGGTTTAATTGCCCGCCAGTCTGACGGCGCCGTCATGGTCACCTGGGGCGACACCAAAGTGCTCGCCACCGCTGTGTGCACCAAAGAACAAAAACCGGGCATTTCCGATTTTATGCCCTTGACCGTCAATTATAAAGAACGCACCTATGCCGCCGGCAAAATCCCAGGCGGCTTTTTTAAGCGTGAAGGCCGCGCCAGCAAGAAAGAAACCCTTTCTTCGCGCATTATTGACCGCACGCTGCGCCCGATTTTCCCGGAAGGTTTCGCCTGCGAAACCAATGTGACGGCGATGGTGCTCTCTTCCGATGATTTGCACGGCTCTGATGTAATCAGCGTGTTGGCCTCTTCGGCCGCGCTGGTGATTTCTTCCATTCCGTTTAACGAGCCTGTCGCCGCGGTGCGCATTGGCCGCATTAACGGGCAATACATCGTCAACCCCACCAAACCCCAGGAAGCAGAATGTGACATGGACCTGGTCATCGCCGGTTCTGCACAAGGCCTTTTGATGGTGGAAGGCGGCGCCAAAGAAGTGGAAGAAGAAGCCATCATTAAAGCCATGGAAGTGGCCAAGCCGGAAATTGACAAAATGTGCGCCGTACAGCTTAAACTGCGCGAACTTTGCGGCAAGCCTAAATTTCCGTATGTGGTGGAAAAACTGCCGCAGGAAGTGGCTGAGTTGGCTAACGGCAAATTCCGCCAGGAAGCCCGCACCATTTTGCACGCCTTTTCTGACAAACAAACCCGCGACACCCAGGTGGCCCAGCTCAAAGCTTCTTTTACCGAAGAGCTGACCCCGACCTATGGCGACAATGCCGCCACCTATGCAGCCGTTGCGCTGGAAAACATTATGTATGAAGAATCCCGCAACATGGTGCTGCACGAAGGCGTGCGCGTGGACGGACGCAAACCCGAAGAAATCCGCCCCTTGAGCTCCATGGTGGGCCTCTTGCCCCGCGCTCATGGTTCTGCGCTCTTTACGCGCGGCCAAACGCAGTCTTTGGCGGTGTGCACCTTGGGTACGCCAGACGATCAGCAAATGGTGGAAGGGTTGGACGAAACCACCTATGAACGCTTTATGCTGCACTACAACTTCCCGGGCTTTGCCACGGGCGAATGCAAACCGGACCGCAGCCCCGGCCGCCGCGAAATCGGCCATGGGGAATTGGCGCGCCGCGCTTTGATGCCCCTCTTGCCCAGCGAAGAGGAATTCCCTTATACTATCCGCGTAGTGTCTGATATTATGGAGTCCAACGGCTCCTCCTCCATGGCCAGCGTCTGCGGCGGCAGCTTGTCGCTCTTTGACGCGGGCGTGCCGATGAAAGCGGCCTGCTCCGGTATTGCCATGGGCGCCATTTCGGGCGAGGGCAAATTCGTCGTCCTGTCCGATATTATGGGCTTGGAAGACCACTTGGGCGATATGGACTTTAAACTGACCGGTTCGCGCAAAGGTATTACGGCTTTCCAAATGGACGTAAAACTCAAAACCGGTATTCCTTTGGACATTTTGCGCCAGGCCATCGCGCAAGCGACCCGCGGCCGCATGCACATCATGGACCATATGGAAAAAACCATTGCTGCGCCGAAACAGAATGTTTCCCGCTTTGCCCCGGTCATTTTCAAGATGAAAATTGCCATAGACAAGATTGGCGCGTTAATCGGCCCCGGCGGAAAGAACATTAAACGCATCACCGAATCTACCGACACCAAGATTGACATTGAAGAGGACGGTACGGTGACGATTGCCGCTTCCAACAGCGACAAATTGGACCAGGCCAAAGCCGAAATTGAAATGATGACGGCTGAAGCTGAAGTGGGCAAAATCTACAAAGGCAAAGTGGTGTCTATACAGCCCTTTGGCGCGTTTGTAGAAATTCTGCCCGGCAAAGACGGCTTGCTGCACATTTCCGAGATTGAAAAACACCGCATCAATAAAGTGGAAGACGTACTGCACTTGGGCGATATGGTAGAAGTCAAATGTGTGGAAATTGACACCAACGGCAAAGTCCGCCTGTCCAGAAAAGTTCTGTTGAAATAGTTTCAAAGAACCCACAAAGCATATCCCCCGAGAAAATATCTCGGGGGATTTTGTTTAAGAAGTCCTATACGGGAAATAGGTCTTAAGTCTCTTGTTTCCCATTTATATTCCTGGTAAAGTATAAATAAGGCAGTTAATTTAAAAACTGGAGAGAAAATAATGCGTGCAATATCCCATATCATGATTTTATTGTTGACTGCCGTATTAACAGCCCCTGTTTTTGCGGCACCTTTACAAGTAAAATTAGCAACACTGGATAAAGCTTTAGAACAAGCTCAGACAACCGCCCAAAGAGAACGTGTCTTGACTAAAGACGTTTCAGATTCTCTGGTAAAGCGTTTACTGCAAGACCATCCCCAGGCAAAAGTAATTTTCAACGCCGGACAAATTGCCAAACAAACGATGGTTTCCTGTGACCGAGATAATACAGAAGAAAGAAGTTATTACATCATCGTCATGGAACAAAACCGCACCCATTACTATCATCATTATTACTTGAATGAAAATAATAGCTTTTTTGTCGCCAACCGCCTCAATAAGCTGCAAACCGTAGAAGAAACTAACTGGATATCCAATCCCCAGCAAGGATATGAAAAAGCACAGCAAACAGCCATGCATATTGTCCAGCTTACAAAACGGGTTGCTGCGACTTATGCCTTTTTTGGCAACAATATCTTAGCTTTGGCGCAAGTTTATCCGTTGAATCGTATTACGGGCATTAGCGATGTGAAAGTAGAACAAAAAATAGACCGCCAGGGTGATTATAATCCGTATGTGGAAATTATTAGTCTGTCTATCTCGCTTATTGATGGGACCTCTGCGCGCCACCGCTTTGCAGATGCTTTCCCATATAACCACAATTTATATGATACGGAAATTTATCATTTTATACGTCCCCTGTAATTTAGATTGTCCCTATAAAACCCGGTGTTTTATGTAGGCGCCGGGTTTTTGTTTTCTCTGTCTAGATAAAGTACAATAAAGTCTATATGAATAAACCTTCACTGCGTTATGCTCTGCTGTTTGTGTGCGCAACCCTCGTTTTACTTGGCGGCTGTACTTACCACGGCAAAATACACCGCGGCATTTATCAGAAGCCGGACTATGAAGAAAAAATAAACGCCCGCGTGATGGTGGTGGCGGATAAGTTTTTCCCGCAGAGCGTAACTTTGGAAGGGGATTCAGCCTACCATTTCCGCCTTTCAGACGGATTACCCGTGGCGGTAGCCGACGCATTGGGCACGCTGTTTACCGAAGTGGAAGTCAATGAATACAAATACCGCAAAAACTATGATTATATAGCCGAGCTGGATTATAAAGCCGCCTTGGCGGTCGGTCCGGCGGAAATACACTTGCAAAACACGTTTTATAGTCATGTGGTGTTCCACCCCGTTCTGCAGACTTATTTAACCCTGACTATGCGCAACCCCCAAACCGGCTATGCCGTGGCCCGTTATACGCAAAGTGCGGAAATATCCCTTAAAGACGCTTCCAGCAGTTCTCTTTTATGGCTGACAGGCTTTTTGCGCATTATTACCTTGGGCCTATTAACCCCGCTGGACGTGCAAGCCTATGGCGGATATATGCGGGGCCTGTTGGAAGAGGGGATAGTCAAAACGCTTTCAGAAGAAATTATGCCCCAAATGCAGGAAAACCGAGTCAATTTTACTAAAGAACACCTCACAGAAAAAAGCAATGTACGGGTAGACGGGCAGTTTATCCCTTTTATGCAGGCCACGGTGTATATTCATACTGATGACGCCATAGGCTCCGGCTTTTTAATCAGCCCAGACGGCTATATCATTACCAACCGGCATGTGGTGGGGACGGCGCGGGACGTGTCGGTAGTACTTTATGACCAGCGCCAACTGCTGGATAAAACCGACCCCAGCCAAACTGCCGACCCAAAAGCCACCAACAACAAAGTCCGCTTTGCCAAAGTGCTTAAGAGCAATAAAGCGCGTGATTTGGCTTTGCTTAAAATGGAGGGGGAAAACCTGCCTTATTTGGAGCTGGAAACAGACCGCTCCGCCTATACCACCGGGCAGGAAGTAGTGGCCCTGGGCGCGCCCAGAGGGGTGGAATGGAGCGCCAGCCGCGGCATTTTAAGCGCCGCGCGCGATAACAACGGCGTAGACACCCTGCAAACAGACGCCGCCATTAATAACGGCAACAGCGGCGGCCCGCTGATTAGTTTGCAAACCGGGCGGGTGCTGGGTGTAAACAGCTGGGGCATGGCCCCATCGGCTGATATAGATGATCTGCGCCAGGGAGTGCAAAATATAAATTTTGCTATTTCCGCCTATGAAGTACAGCGCACTTTGGGCGTTACCCAGCCGGTGGATCCCGATGATTTCCCGCTGCCGACAGATTAATTTTGCCTGGGTATACCCCAAAAAGGCCAAAATTATGTAAAATAATAAAAAGATTGTTCGGGCCCCTGTGGGCCCAGACCATGTGCAAGAGGGCATTTTCTTTATGAAAAAAACAGTCAAGAAAGCCGCACCCAAAAAAGCCGCCGCCAAAAAGCCGGCCGTGAAAGAATCCCCGATTTTGAAAGAAGTCAAACAGCTTTATTCTTTCATGCAAGACAATTCCATTGATACCATTGAATACGACCAAAACGGCCTGTATTTGCGTTTGGTAAAGGCCAAACCGGCCATGGTGCCCGTACCGGTTAATGTCGGCACGGCTGCCGCCACGGGGCCGGCTGCTGCCGCTGCGCCGGTGCAGGAACAGTATAAAGAAGTCATTAAGTCCCCGCTGATGGGTATTTTCTTCCGCGGGTCCACGCCGTCTGCACCCCCGTTTGTCAAAGAGGGCGCCACCGTAAAGAAAGGCGACGTGATTTGCCTTATTGAGGCCATGAAAGTATTCAACGAAGTACGCGCCGATTTTAACTGCGTCATACAGAAAGTGCTGGTAGAAAACGGCAAGCCCATTAAACAGGGTGATGCGCTCTTTGCTATTGAGCGGGTGTAATTATGACGCCGCTGCAAGAGAGCATTCAGGCCGCCTGCGGGCGCATGTTGGAATATCTGCAGGATAAAAAACAGGCTACGTCTTGGCAGTTAAAGCTGGCCTTGCATTTGTCCAGTTCGGTGTTATACTTGGCGTTAGGCGTGCTCTTTGAGCAAGGCAAAATCCGCCTGGAGGCAGACGATATTAACTACAAAGTTTCCCTGCCTCAGCCCAATGTAGAAACACCCCAGCAGTTTTAGTTTTCTAAGGCCCCTGAAAAGGGGCCTTTTTTACTTCCGCTGTTTAGTTAATTATCTGTTGGGCAATTTTCAGAGCGCCGCGTCGCTGTTTTATGGGTCTTATGGCCTTGGCATTTTAGGCCCAAAGACCCTGTTTTTCCTATGTAAAAAATGAAAAAATATAGTATATGCAAAAACGGATTTTATCTCTTTTATTGTCTTTATCTCTGTTGTTACAACAAATACCCGCGTTGGCTTTTACCCCGCAAGGCACTTTCCCTGCGCGCAATTCCCGCCCGGCGGAAGGGGTTGACCTTCCGGCAAAAACGGATTATTTGGGGCATACTTTCTCTGCGCCCCAGTGGCAAAAAGCTTCAGAGCCTGCTTATAAAGCCTCTAATCTGCAGGCTCGTTTGGAACAAGCTTTAAAAACTGGCGATGCCGCTCAGTTCTATTTATTGCTTACTGAACTCAACAGCCTGTTAATTTCCCAGCTTTCGGATAGTTTCCTGCCCAATCGGATAAACGCGCTCCAACTTTTAGCCAGCCATATTAAAGAGGGTTTCATCAGCGCACAGGAACAAAAAGAGGTGGCTGTCCGTCTGGAAAAAAATCTGCGCTATGCAACAAAATGCGAAGGCCAATCCTGCCAATTTTTAGGGTTAGCGGCTTTGACGCTGGCTTTATGCGCCCAGGCCCCGCTTCCGGACGCAGTAGCCACACTTAAGGAATTGCCGCTGCAGTCCAACCGCCAACGGGTTTTGGCGCTTTACAGCAGTCTGCTGGCGCGTGATTACGGCTCCGAGCAGTCCAACCAAATTGTTGGCGAATATATACTGCGCGCCAATGCTTGGCTGGGGGGGATTGCTGCCGCCAAACAACAAATAGACCAGCTGGTGCACCAAGCCAACGCCGGCGGATATACATATGATGTTAAAAATTATAAATTACAGCGTTTTGCCGTAGAATTACTTTCTGCCTTTGGTCCTTCTTCCATTGAGGTTTTAAAAACATTGGCTGCCCACTCTGAGAGCCTGACGGTACGGACGCATGCAGCCATAGAATTGGCTTATAAAAACCTGAATTTCCAAAACATGCAGCAAGTGCGCCAACAGTTGGAATACATTTACTGCAATATCAAGTTGCGCCTGCCGCACCAATTAGATTTTGAATTGCGCCAACAAATCGGTTATGCGTACGGTCAAGGCCGCAAACCCCAGCACTTAACAGCCAACCCACACCAATGTGTAGTCGTGGTTCCCACGGCGCCCAACCCGCATTTAATCTTAGATGAATGGGTGCTCAAAGCGGGGAAAGAAGCCGTCTTGTGGTTTGCACCCGGCGGAATTTTCAAAGCAGCCCAGGTGGGGTGGAAAACCCTGCGCCATTTAAAAGCGCTTCGCCTGTATGTAAACACTCACCATGGCATGAGCCTGCGGCAATTTTATCAGTCCGGCCGGCGTTTGCCAATCATGGGCTTTAAAGCCAATTTGTATTCTTCTATCCGTACGGCACAAAAAGCGGAGAAAATATCTTCCGGAGCCACGCCTGTTTCTTCGGAGCTTTTACGGGCGCGGACTGCAGCCAGCATAGAGCCGGAAGTCCACAAGATACGCAACATGTTTTTGGACCAAACCAACGATTTGTTGGCCTCAACCCGGGCGCGCACAGACCTGACGGTGGCACAACGGGCACATGTGGAACGCTTGGCTAAACGAGTGGAAGAAAACCCTACTTCTTCTTACGTGCTTGGCGAGGTAAAACGCGAATTGGAAAAAATGCCCAAACAGCAAAGCAACGCGTTGGTCGTGTTTGGCACCCGCATGGAAGACGTCAGCAGAGAAATTATGGAAGAGTCCAGCCGTAACTTTATGACGGACGGCATCGGCTGGAAACTGCAAAACGCCCATACCAATATCGGCACCAACAAGCCCTACTTGCGCTATCATTTCCAGCAATATGGTCCCACGACCGATGATTTGCTTTTGCGTTGGGAAACACACGGCGGCTTGGACCAGCTTTCCCATTGGACCGGGGAATTAAATGATGTTTCTTCCATTTCTATGCCTGAGCTTATCAAAATGATTACAGAAAATTTGGAGGGCGCTTCCAAAAAAGCAATTACCCTGTGGATTGACAGCTGCTATCCGGGAGCGGCTTTTAGAGATTTTATGTCTTTGCCCTATGAAATGAGAAAGAATTTCAATCTTTTCGCATTAGGCGGTCATATGCAGTTAAACTTTACGGGATTTTTTCCAAAATGGCTGCAGCAGTCCAAACAAACCCCGTTAAGTTATGCCCTGCTGATGTGGAAATATGGGGGGCGGCCCAATACTATTACGGGAAAAGCCTTTGTAAATGGGCAAGTCATTGACCCTTTGGCCCAGGCTATCAAAAATTCACATTATTTCCGTCCTACCGTTTCCCGGGAATTGCAGATGCTTAAAGAAATTTCCGAAGCGGACAATTCCTATTCTTTATATCAATCAATGCAACAGTTTGTTGATAAAGTGCCGGGAGCCTCAGTCAAAAATTTGCAATGGCCTACCGATTACTACGTCATTCCATACAACAGAAATGTTTCTTTAGACTTAACAAACCAGGTGTTGGTGCCTGAGCGCTTGGTGGAAGAAGTCAAATCTGAGATAACGAAGATAAAATTCTAAATTTGTTTTGCCAAAAGGCCCTTTCTTTGCCATTTTTTCTTGCCGGCAAAGAGAAACTTTGACAACGCGGTATGCCAACTATATTTTAGCTTGCAAAATTGCTAAAATATCCCTATATGGCAAAATACTATTACGCGCGTAAGAAATCCAAGAAAAAAAACAAACAAGTTTCCTCCGTCCGCTGGCTGGCCTCTGCTTTGTATATAGTGGGCTTTGCCGTAACCGCGTGGCTTTTTGCCATGTTGTGGTTTGGCTTTTCACAGGGCAGTATCAGCGAGGCTTCCTGCCGGGTGCTGCGCCAATTTTTTGGACAGAGTGCGCCGCTGATTCCTCTTTTGCTTACCTATTGGCTGGTGCGCAGCCTGATTAAAAAAAGCACGGCTTTTATCTTTTTCCTGTTTGGCTCTTTGCTAACGCTGACGGCTTTTTCGTCTGTGCTTACCATGTTTAAGCTGATTTTTACGGACTCTCAAATTACCGGCGGCCTGGCCGGACAAAAAGTATTTTACTGGTTTGAAGGCATTGTGGGGCCCGTCGGAGCGTCTTTATTTTCTTTGGCTTTTCTGTTGGTGGGATTGCATGTTTTGTTTGCCATTCCCTGGCAGGTGGTGGTCAGCAAATCGGCTGACTTTTTGCGTAATGATTTTCAAGGCTGGATGGAAGCGCGCGCCGAGCTAAAAGAAAAAGTAAAAGAGGGCAAAGAAGAAATAAAACAAGCCGCCGAACATCCCGCCCCGGCTGCGCAAGATAACAACGAAGAAGAAGAACGCCCCTGCAAACCCAAAATTTACCGCCCCCACACCCAAATTAAAGCCCCCGTGGCGGAAATGGTGAAAGAGCTGCCGCGCTCAGGTAGCAAAGCCCCCGTCAAAACGGAGCAAACGGAAGAAGAAACCCCGCAACAGACAAAACCTTTTGACCCGGCCACCTTTCAGCTGCCCTCTTTGGACTTGCTTTCAGACCCGGTTAACAACGGCGTAGTAGGCCCCACTGACGAAGAAATAGCCCAGGCCACCAAACGCCTGGAAGAAACGTTAAAAAACTTTGAAATCGGCGCCCATGTGACGGGTGTTTCGCCCGGCCCGGTGGTAACGCGCTATGAAATCAAGCCGGACCCGGGGGTTAAAATCGCCTCTATCGTATCTATTTCCAACGATATTGCCCTGGCCATGCGGGCTAAGTCTATTCGCGTGGAAGCGCCTATCCCGGGCAAAGACGCCATTGGTTTTGAAATCCCCAATGACCGCCCGGTAATGGTAACGATGAAAGAAATCCTGCAAGACCCCGTCTATACCCAGTCCAAGGCCCGCGTTCCCGTGGCCTTAGGCCGCTTTGCAGACGGACGGCCCGCCGGCGCTACACTGGAAAAATGGCCCCATATCTTAATTGCCGGCGCCACCAACAGCGGCAAATCCATTTGTCTGCATACGATTATTATGTCCGTTTTATACCACGCCAAACCCAATGAGGTCAAATTCCTGATGATTGACCCCAAACGGCTGGAGCTGACGCTCTATGAAGGTATTCCGCACCTCTACGACCCCAAAACTTCCTGCGACGACGTCAACGTGGTAACCGACGCGCAGGGGGCCGTCAAATCCCTGCAAATGCTGGTAAAAGTGATGGAGAAACGCCTTAAAATTATGGAGCTGGCCAAAGTGAAGAACATTGAAGGCTACAACGCCTGGGCGGAGAAAAAAGGCGAAGAAAAGATGTTCTACATTGTGGTTATCATTGACGAAATGGCGGATTTAATGCTGCAAACCCGCGCCGCCATAGAAGACTCCGTGCAGCGTTTGGCGCAAATGGCCCGCGCGGTGGGCATTCATTTGA
The DNA here is from genome assembly GCA_944326725.1 of uncultured Elusimicrobiales bacterium. Classification (GTDB taxonomy): domain Bacteria; phylum Elusimicrobiota; class Elusimicrobia; order Elusimicrobiales; family Elusimicrobiaceae; genus Avelusimicrobium. The sequence continues at coordinate 27,561 of CALVFA010000056.1, forward strand.
TTTTGTGCACGCAGCGCCCGTCCGTCAACGTAATTACGGGCGTGATTAAGGCCAACCTGCCCTCGCGCATTGCTCTGCAGGTGGCCAGCAAGACCGACTCTCGCGTGATTTTGGACGGCGCCGGGGCGGAGCTGCTTTTGGGCCGGGGGGATATGCTTTATCAGGGCACGTCCGACCAAAAGCCGCACCGCATACAGGGGGCCTATGTAAGCGAGAGCGAAATTACCGCCGTGGCGGACTTTTTACGCAGCCAGGGCGCGCCGGATTACCCGGTGCAGATTTTAGCTGACCACAGCATGCAGCGCCCGCAGGACGGGCTGGGCACTTCGCCCGAAGAGCTGCTGCAGGCGCTTAAGCTGGTAACAGAGCGGCGGCGCGTGTCGCAGGATTTGCTTAAAGCACATTTTGGCTCTTCGGCCCGTGCCACCAATATTTTAAGCGTGCTGGAGATGAAAGGCTTTATCACAAAGCCCGAAGGCTCCAACCGCTGGGAAATCCATTACGATTTGATAGAAGAACAAATCTCCGCACTGGAAAACAGAGATACGGATAAATACCAGGAACCCGAATATGAAACAGTTTATAAATAATTTTTGCTCTCTGACGCTGGCTCTATTGCTGGCGGGGGCCGCTTTTGCCGCAGAAACGGTAAAAGATTCCGCCCCGGCGGCACAATCCGCCGTCTCATTACCCGCCCCAGCAGTCAAACCCGCAGACGCTTCTGCCGCCCAAACGCAGGCCAAAGCCTCCGCCCGGGCAAATAAAGCAGACACAAAGGCTTCTTTAGAAAAAGCCACTGCCTCTCCCGCCAAAGAAAAAGACTATGTGGCCTGCTTTGCCGCGTGGGACAAAAATATGCACACGCTGCGCACCGATTTTATCCAAACCACCGAATACGACGGCATACTCATCAGCCGCTCTGAGGGGCGCATTTACTATGCGCAAAACGGGCAGAAACTGCGCCTGGATAATTTGGAGGGGGGCAAAGTAACCCAGAGTGCTTTGACCAATAAGAAAAACATTTGGGTATTGGATGAAAAAGGCCAGGAAGTCACCCAAGTCAGCTGGCAGCAATGGCTTTCGGGCCAGCCCAATCAGGCTTTGTTTGACTTTGGCCATTACACCGCTTTAATTGCCCGCCACGACGTTTCCGTACTGGAACACAAAGACGGACTGGTTATTTTGCGCCTGCAGCCCAAAGACAAAAAACAAAATTACACGCTGTATGTAGCGGTGGGGGAGGAGGATTGTTTCCCTGCCTATATTACCATACAGTCAGACTTAATGAAAACCACCGCCGAACTGACGGACAAGCGGCTAAATGCCGATCTAAAAAAAGAGTTATTTAAGAGGATAATCCAATGATGACGCTTGCCAACAAAATTACACTCACGCGCGCCGCGCTGTCTATAGTCATGTTTATTTTTATTTTGCTGCCTTACGGCTGGGCCCGTATTACAGCTACGCTGATTTTTATTTTAGCCGCCAGCACCGACTGGGTGGACGGCAAAATCGCCCGGGAAACCAACACCATTACCCCGTTTGGCGCCATTGTGGACCCGTTTGTGGACAAAATTTTAGTGGCGGCGGCTTTGTTTGCCTTTGTGGGCATACGGGAGCTGGATATCCCTATTTGGGCGGTATTTTTTATCCTGCTGCGCGAGCTGATGATTTCCACCCTGCGCGTGATTGCCGCACTGGAAGGCAAAGTCATGGCGGCGGAACGCTGGGGCAAATTTAAAACGGTTATCCAAATGGCGGCTGTGGGCACCATTTTCTTTGTGCTGGATTTGTATCACGTCAGCCAGTGGCTGAGCGGGGAAGCCAAAACGGTATGTATGGTGGCTTTTTGGACGCTGCGCAAAATCCCCTACGCCATTACGGCTATTGCGGCGGTGATTACGTGGATTAGCGCCATTTCCTATTTGAAAAACAACTGGGAACTGCTTAAAAAATCCTGGAGTTTGCCCGTATGCAAAAACTAATAAACGCCTTAGCCACGGGCTTTTATATCAGCTATTTGCCCGCTTTGGTTATTCCGTTTAAAAAAAATACCGGGGCCGGATTTTTAGGCACGCTGCTGGCGGTGCCGTTTGTGTTTTTACTGCCGACAGATTTTATGTTGTATTTGGTGTTTTTGCTGGCGTTTTGGGTGGTCTGCGTATGGATTTGCAAAAAGGCCCGCTTAGGCGGCACCTATCAGGGGCACGATAACCCGCGTATTGTGATAGACGAGGTGGCAGGTTATTTTACGGCGGTCATGTTTCTGCCGCGCACCTGGCCGTATTTGCTGGCGGCGTTTGTATTATTTCGCACGTTTGACACCCTAAAACCCTGGCCGGTAAAGCACTTTGACCGCATGCCCAATGCTTTTGGGGTGGTGTTTGATGATGTTTCCGCCGGACTGCTGGCTAATATTGTGGTGCAGCTGTTTATGATTTTTACCCGGCAGGCCGCGCTCTAACCCGTTTATAGGGCGGAGCCAAAATTCAGATTTGCTATAAATATATTGCGCGCCGCAGGGCGCCAAAGATAAGGAGATAAAAATGGACTTTTCCAATATGACTAATTTGCGCGAACTGTTCGCCGCCGGCGGCCCGGTGCTGGTGCTGCTGATTTTGCTTTCCGTTTATTCGCTTTCCATTATTTTGGAGCGCTTTTTTAAATTTAAAAGAAGTATTGGTATGTCGCGCAAATTAATATCATACTGCCGCCATCCCATTCATTCCGACAATTACGAGAAAGTAACCGACGCCTGTACCCGGGAAATGACCAAAAACACCCCGGCGGCCCATGTTATTCTGACTTTGGTGGAAAACCGCAGCCGCTCTAAGGCAGAGCTCAAAGAAATGGCGGACTCCGTTATAGACTGGGAAGTGACCAAGCTGCAGCGCAAGCTGACCATTTTGGGTACGTTGGGCAGCATTACGCCGTTTATCGGTCTGTTCGGCACGGTAATAGGCGTTATGCACGCATTTAAAGACTTGGCCGGGGCATCTGCTTCTGCGGCGGGGGCTTCGGTAGTGGCGGCGGGTATTGCCGAGGCGCTGGTTAATACGGCAGCCGGGCTGTTTGTAGCCATTCCGGCGGTCATTGCCTACAACTATTTCCTGTCCAAGACCAATTATTTCGGCAAAGAGCTGGAAAACATTGCCGATGAAATCATCTTTCAGCAAAACCGCGGGTAATTTATGGCGCATAAAAAACGAACCGTCATGGCAGAAATCAACATGGTGCCTTTTATAGACATCACGTTGATTTTGCTGATTATTTTTATGGTGATGAGCCCCATGCTGGTGCAAATGCAAATGAATGTGGATTTGCCCAAATCCAACGCCGTAAACACCACCGCAGAGGACGATGTTATCCGCATTGAAGTGCAGAAAAACGGGGTTATCCGCATTGACAACCGCACCTATACGGTCAAAAATTTAGAGCGTGAACTGGTGCTGCGCATGGGCAAGGCCAATAAAAAGACCATTTTGGTGGAAGCCGACAAAGACGTGCCGATACAAACGGTGGTGGACGTGTTTGACATCGCCAAAAAACTCGGCGCAGCAAAACTGGGAATCGGGGTCCTTTCTAAAAACTAATGAACCGCTATTTTGTTTTATCCTGCCTGCTGCATTTGGCGCTGGCCCTGCTGGTGATAGGTGTCTTGAGTCCTTCGGTTGCGGACTCAAAGGTTACCTATACCATTGACTTTATCGGCAGCGGCAAAGTGGTGGCTATGCAAGCGCAGGATAAACCCGCCGGCCCCGAGGCAGGAGCGCAAAAAGAACCTGCCAAAGAAGTGGCCCAGGCTCCGGCTCCTAAAAAAGAAGAAGCCCCCAAACCAGATAAAAAAGCCTACCAGGCTAAAGAAGAAATCTCCGCCAAAAAACAGCCTAAAAAGAAACAAACCAAAAAAGCCCCGGCGGCCGCTCCGCTGGCGGCGCCCAGCATTTTGGAAGAAGCCAAAGAAGAGCCCAAAGGCAATGCCGGCACCACCGGGCCGGGCGGAGAAGGAGAATTTGAAGGCGGCAATATCCGCACCGATTTTGCCACATTCCCCTATCCATGGTATATTACCCAGGTGCGCAACAGCCTGTGGAGCCAATGGGAGAAACGCCGCCCCGCCGGTATGGTGCGCGGCAGTTTAGTGTCTTTTGCCATTGCGCGCGACGGGAAAATAAAAGATTTGAAAGTGGAGAAATCCTCCGGTGACGACAGCTTTGACTTTGCCGCCACCTCCGCCGTGATTAACGCAGGGCCCTTTCCGCCGCTGCCTATGCTCTATGAAAAAGACGAGTTAACCGTGACGGTGGAATTTAAACAGGAGAGCTGATATGACCGGGTGGCAGCGTTTCTTTCTTTTAATTGCCTGTTGTGCTCTGACCATGATTTTATGGCCGCAGTATGACAGCGCCGGAGTAACATTTATGTTTATGGCGGCGCTTTTGTGGACCTGCGTGATTATTTTGCTCTCCGTGCTTAGCGGTATATTTGGCATTTATAAATTTGAGTTTTTAAACCGCTTTATCAGTATTTTATATCTGGGGGCGCTGTTGGCCTGCTTGTTATTTTATTTCCCGCTTAAAAACGGAGAAACGCCCGCCAAACGCCTGCAGAACAACCAATGGCCTACGCTTCAAGACGTAAAGCAAGGCGCCCAGCGTATGACGTTTGATTTTGACTTTGTGCACCGCACATTGCGCGACAGCCCCGTCCACAAAAAAGTGGACAAAGCCGCCAAGACGGTTTCTGAAGTGGGCGAAGATTTAAAAGAGAAAAAAGAGCAAATAGGCTCTTTTATGGAACAATTGGAGAAGGATAAATGAAAAAAACAGTTTTGGTTACCGGGGGAAAAGGCTTTATTGGCCGCAAACTAACTGACGCCTTGCTTAAAGAAGGCTATAAAGTGCGCATTGTTTCGCGCCATGCAAGCAGCAAAAAGCCCCTTAATCCGGACGTTTCCGTCGTGGCGGCAGATTACCAAGACTGCGCTTCTCTGCAGAAAGCCATGGAAGGTTGCTGCATGGTCTATCATTTAGCCGCGGCTATTTTTGGCTTTAATCAAGAAGATTTTGCCAAAGCCAATGCCCGCGCCACACAAAACATGGTCAGCGCGGCTAATTTAACACCGGGGTTGGAGCGTTTTATTTATGTTTCCAGCCTGGCCGCCAGCGGCTACGCCCAAGACGCCTCCCAGCCGCGCACGGAGGATATGACGCCGCAGCCGGTGTCTGATTACGGTATTACCAAATTAGCCGGCGAAAAGGCGGTGCAGACGCTCAAACCCTCGGTAAAGTGGACCATCGTCCGCCCGCCGATTGTGTATGGTAAAAATGATTCCGGCGTATCTAAAATTGCGGCCTGGGTCAAACGCGGGCTGATGGTAAACACTTCAGGCAAAGGGTTGTTTAGCTTTGTGTATGTAGAAGATTTGGTCAAAGCGCTGACCGATATCCCCAAAATCCAAGGGACGGAAGGACAGATTTTCTTTATTTGTGAAGAGCAGACCTATGCCTGGCCTTTGTTTATTGAAAAAATGGCCAAAGCAATGGGCGTTAAAAAACCTTTCATGCCCAATGCCCCGGTGTGGATGTTAAAACTGGCGGCGGCCATTTATTGCGGTGCGGCACGCTTGACGGGCGCTCAGCCGGCCCTTAATTATGATAAAGTGCGGGAAGCCATTATCCCCGGGCACTGGATTTGCAGCGGCAAAAAATGGAGCCAACTGAGCAGACAGCAATTTACCCCGTTAGATGAAGGATTAAAAAAGAGTTTCTAACCTTTCCGACGAACAAGACGGGAAAGAAAAGACAACTTTTTCATTATTTGTTATAATAATAGTGTCAGAGCCATTTTAGACGGAAAAATCCCTTTAGGAGAGGTGGCTGAGAGGCCGAAAGCGGCGGTTTGCTAAACCGTTATACGGGTTAACTCCCGTATCGAGGGTTCGAATCCCTCCCTCTCCGTTTCTGACGAGAGCCCGTTTCTTGGACGAAACGGGCTCTTTTTTGCCCTTTTTAC
>CALVFA010000057.1 GCA_944326725.1 uncultured Elusimicrobiales bacterium
GCCACCGCGTCTGTGGCAGAGAGCAAAATATGCGCCCCTGCACGTAGCGCGTTTAAGGCCGTTTGGCACACGTCCCCGGCGGATTTCATATTCAGCGCGTCGGTTAAAATCAGCCCGCCAAAACCCATTTTTTCTTTCAGAAGCCCGCTCAGTATGGCGCGGGACTGGGAAGCGGGATACTGCGGGTCCAGCGTCGGTACGAACAAGTGCCCCGCCATCACGCTGTCTGTATATGGAAGGGCGGCGGCAAAAGGGACCAGCTCTTCTTGCTCCAGCTCCGCCAAAGTGCGTGTTAAGAGCGGCAAAGAGAGGTGGGAATCCGTTTTTGTACTGCCGTGCCCCGGGAAGTGCTTGATACTGCTGAGCACTCCTCCGTCGCGCAGGCCGCGGCACAAGGCCGCCCCCAAACGCCCTACGGCTGCCGGGTCTTTGCCAAAAGAGCGGGTGTTTACAATAGGGTTTTGCGGCTCATTGCATAAATCCAACACCGGGGCAAACACCCAGTCCACCCCGACGCTGCGGGCTTCCCGCGCCAGCGTCAGGCCCTTTTGATAGGCGGCTTCTTCGGTGCCGTTGGCGCCGACGGCTAAGTTGGAAAGCACCCAGCTCTCCCCGTTTATCCAGCGGCCCAGGCCGTCTTCATAATCGGCACAGATAAGCACCCGCTCTAAGCAGGAGGCCTGTTTAATAGCGCGGATGAACTGTTGGATTTCCGCCCGCGTGCCGCCGTATATGCAAAAGCCGCCCGCGCCGCGCCGCGCCATTTCCAGCGCGTCTTCTATGCGGGATTTGCCAAACCAAAAACCCGGATAAATCAGACGGTTTATATTCATAAAATCACTTGCCCCAGTATGGTGTTTTCCTTTGCGCCGGTGGCCCGGGCGCAATGGTTGCTTTTGCCTTGCAGTGCCAAATAGGCCATCAGGCCAAAGGCGGCGGCTTCTTTGGCCTGCGGGTTGAGCCCGGCGGCTTCGGAAGTGATAACCGGCAGGGCGCTGAGGCGCTGTATATTTTGCAATAGCGTTTTATTGTATGCCCCGCCGCCGGACACGATGATTTGCCGCCGCGCGCGGGCCGGGACAAAGCGTTTAATAGCGTCTGCCACCGCGGCGGCGGTAAAGAGGTTTAAGCTAGCCAGCAAATCCGCCGCGCGCAGTGGGCCAAAGGCGTTAAAGTGGCGGCAGAGATAGTTCTCTGCAAAGTCATTTTTGTCCAAACTTTTAGGCGGTTTTTGGCGGAAAAAGGGCTGCGTAAGCAGTTTTTGTACTAATTTTACATCGGCTTTCCCTTGGGCCGCCAGGCGCCCGTCTTTATCATAGGGCTTGCCCAAAAAGCGCGCACAGGCCAGGTCCATTAATGTGTTGGCCGGGCCGCAGTCAAAACCCCGTGTTTTTATGCCTTTGCCCACCACAGACAAATTGGCAATGCCGCCTAAATTAAGCAAGATGTTGGGCTGGCCTTGTCCAAAAATATATTCATCAAAAAAAGGGATTAGCGGCGCGCCCTGACCGCCTAAGGCCATGTCTTTCTCCCGAAAGTGCGCCACCACCGGCACCCCAAAAGCAGCAGATAAAAAAGCCGGCTCCCCTATTTGCAGGGTGTTGGCTGTGGGGTCTGCGGGGCCGTGATACACCGTCTGCCCGTGGCTGCCAATACATAAAAGGCGGCTTTGGGGCAGGCGGGCCCATTTTAAAAAAGCGCGTGCTTTTTGTGCGTACAGTTGCCCCAGCTCAAAATTCAGCTCCGATAATTGCGCCGCGCGCAGGTCTTTGGCTTGCAGCAGATGCTTTTGCAGGGCCGGCAAGTAGCGGTAATTTTTAAAACAAAGCAGTTGAAAAGGCTGCGGCTGCAGGGCGCATATGGTCAGCCCGTCACAGCTGGTGCCGCTCATCAGCCCCAGCACAAAGCCGCGCGCCGGGGAATTTTTGGGCAGGCGGACGGCAGGTGTTTTATTCTTCACGCAGAGCCTCCGCCAAAAAGCCGCGGTGTTTTTTAAGTAAAGCGCGCGCCTGCTTGCAGGTCAATTTTTTGCGGTGTATCAGGACGGCGGTTTTTACGTTTAGGCCGGAATCCTGCAATAAACGCCGGGCCGTTTTTTCGTCTGTGTTGGTCAGCAGACGTATAAGGCGCAGGGCGCGGGCTGTCAGTTTGGCATTGGTAGGCAAGACATCTACCATCAAATTTTCATATATTTTGCCGGCGCGGGCCATTGCCCCGGTGGTAATGGCATTTAAAGCCATTTTGGTGGCGCTGCCTGCTTTGAGCCGCGTAGAGCCGCTTAAGGCTTCCGGCCCAGAGTTTAAACAGATAAAAATATCGGCATAGCGGGTGTCGGCCCAGGGGTTGCAGGCAACCAACGCTGTGCGGCAGCCCGCTTTGCGCGCCGCTTGCAGCGCCCCTTGCACATAGGGAGTGTTGCCGCTGGCGGCCAGCCCCAGCACGAAATCTCCTTTGCGGGCTTTTTTGAGCAAATCTTTACCCCCTTGCGCGGCGTCATCTTCCGCCCCTTCTATAGAGCGGAAAACAGCGTCCCTTCCGCCCGCCATGATGCCGATAATTTGCGAGGCTTTTGTGCCAAAGGTGGGCACACATTCCACCGCTTCCAATACCCCCAACCGGCCGCTGGTGCCGGCTCCGGTAAAAATAATTTTATGCCCGGACACAAAAGTTTCTGCCGCACATTCTATGGCTTTGGCAATAGCGGGTGCGGCCTGGCGTGCGGCGCGGGCGGCGTTAAAATCCTCCGCATTCAGCATGCGGGCGATTTGGAGAGGGGAGGCTGTACCCAGTTTTTTGGTGCGAGAGTTGACAGATTCTGTAGGAATTAGGACGCTCTTTTTCATATTAATCAGCATCTCCTATGTGCATTGTATGGTTTTGAAAGGCTTTTTCCGTTTCTTCTATAGATTTGATCTTCCGCGTCAGCGGAATAACTGCCAGCGTGCATAAGCTGATAAAAGCCACCAAAATAAAGTAGGGGCCATACCCCAGCTGCATTTGCCATTTGCCCGAAAGCATGGAGGGTACCATCATTCCCAGCGCCATAATGCCAGTGGAAATAGCATAGTGTGAGGTTTTGTATTTGCCTTGGGATATGTACATAATAAAGACGGAAAAAGCCATCAGCGCCAGCCCATTGCCAAAATGCTCCAGCGTAATCAGCAGCGCCGTCAGCGCCACGCCGGGGCGTGCATAGGCCATGAAAATATAGAAGAAATTGGGCAAAATTAAAATAATGGCAAAGGGCCAGATACATTTTTTAAATCCGTACCGCCCCAGCAGCCAGCCGCCGGCTAAATTACCTGCTATAATGGCTCCCAGCCCCAGGGTGCCCTTAATTAAGCCGTAGCTTTGTACGGAAAGACCCATGGCCCCTTCTGCCGCTTTTCCTAACAAAAATAGCGGCACAATTTTCTCAAGTAAGGCGTCCCCTAAGCGGTAAAAGAGAATAAAAATCAAAATATAAAGAATATTTTTTTGTGTGAAGTAAGTTCTAAAAGCGTCTGCCCAGGTATTTTGTCCTTGAACGGAGGCGGGTCCGTCTGCACTGGGTTTGGGCAAAATAAAACGGTGCCAAAACGCCCCGCCTGCAAACAATACCGCCAAAAATAAGAACATCAGCGACCAATTGTGCGGCCAGGTGACCGCCGCAGTCCCTTCGGCCCCGTGTTTTGCCAAGGAGCCGGTGGCTGCTACCAAAATTCCGCTGCCAAAAATCATGGCCAGCCTGTAAAAAATGGTGCGTATCCCTACAAAATACCCTTGCTGCGGGGCGGAAAGTGCCAGCAGGTAATAGCCGTCTGTGGCGATGTCTAAAGTAGCAGATACAAAAGCACCCGCCAAAAAACCAAATAAGGATAAAGAGAAAAAGGATAAATTATTGACGGCTTGTGCGTGGTCAAACACATTCCATGTATTCAGCCCTGCCAACACCAAAAACACCGCCGCCATAGCCAGCTGTGCGCCCAAAAGCCAGCGGCGTTTGGTGCTTTTGCCGTCTACCAGCGGGCTCCAGAACATTTTTAGCGTCCAGGGCAGGTACAGCCAGCCGGTCCAAAAAGCAATTTGGTCATTGGGAAAGCCTAGGTCTGCATACAGCACAACGGAAACGGTGTTGATGATGATATAAGGCAACCCTTCCAAAAAATATAGGGAAGGAATGTATGTCCAGGGAGAAGGGTTGGTGCGCATATGGGCTCCTTATTTAAAAGGCAAACGGCCGGCCAGCAAATCGGCAAAAGGCTTGGTGGGCTGGCTCATTTCTAAAATCATTTTGATAATAGAGGTCAGCGGTACCGCCAGAAGCGCGCCGATAACACCCCAAACCAATGCCCAAAAGATTAAAGAAGCAATCACTACCACCGGGTTTAAGTCCATGCCTTTGCCCAGCCATTTGGTTTCTAAAATGTTTCCCACCACAAAGTGAACGGCGGACAAGAGAAAAATTGTCAGTATCATGCGCCAATCAAACCCATATTGCAAAAATAATACCGGCATGGGTAAAAGCGTAGCGATGAACGGACCAATGTTGGGAATAAAATTCAGCACAAATGTAATGACGGCAAACATGATGGCCAGCTCGGTGCCTACCATGGCCAGTACAAGCCATGTCAAAAAAGCCGCCAACAATGAAACGAAAATTTTAATCAGCAAATAGTAGGATATTTGTTTTTCAATATTGGTTACCAGCGCCGTTTTTTCATCTCCGGAGGCGCGCCCCATGAAAAGGAAAATCAAAAACAGCGAAATCAGCGTCAAGTTGGACACAAAAGACACCACCCCGCCGCCCATCGTGCGCAGCATATTAAACAAGGGCACCCGGTTCAAGGTCTCAGCCAACAGTTCGGAGTTGGTTTGTAGGCCCAGTTTTTGGGCCGTTTCCAACAGCCAGGCGACTGTAGCGTTCAGTTTTTCGGCATAAATATTGGCTCCGTTTACAAAAGAAGAAATGGAGTTGGAAACAAACACCACCGAAAGCGCCGCCAAACCCAAGAAGAGCAGAATCCCTAATAAAAAACCCAGCAAGTGGGGCACTTTCCATTTCTTTTTCATCCAGTCGGCAATGGTATTTAGAACGATAGAAAGAAATAAGGCAATTACGAAAGGCATCAGCACGGCTTTGGCGTAAACTAAAATCCAAGTCATTGCGGTGCCGGCCAAAATCAGCAGGCAGGCATTGTTGATAGGGGCATAGACCGAAGAGGCGGTGGGTTTAAACATACAAGCTCCTTATATAGAAAAGTCTTTTACTTATATTATCATAAAACAAGCCTCAGGATAGAAGGTTTTGCAAGACAGAGCAAAATCTAGTTAATTTTTTTTGACCGAAATATTGTTTGCCTAGTACAAAAATGGTATGCTATTAGCAGCAGGAATTTTTTATAAAAAAACAACCAAGGAGTAGAGTGTAAATGAAAAAAAGCATCGCATTAGTGTTTGGCGCTTTGTTTTTGTTCAGCGTAGCGAACGCTGCCGTAACCGTTACGCGCAACGGCAAAACGTCTAAATACGAAAATGGCAGCACTGTCCGCGTAACCGGTCAGTCTGCCGCTACTGTAAACTACAACGGAGTGAAGATTTCCGTCCCGGCGGGTGTTGCTGTGACCATTGCTGAAAATGCAGATGGTTCCGTCAATGTCAGCGGTACGAACTTAGCCGGTGTAAAAGTGGAAAATAATACCGTCAGCTCCTCCGGCGCGGTTTCTTTTTCCGTTTCGCCTAAAACCAAAGACATTACCGTCAACAGAGGTGCGCTGATTGTGCAGGACGCTTCTGGCAAAACCACGACGGTAGCTGCGGGGTCCTCTTTCTCCGCTGCCGCCGCTGCAGGGGCTTCTTCCTTGCCGGCTTTTGTAAACGAAGCTGTTTTGGGCGAAAATACGGCGTCCCAACAGGCGACGCAAGATGTTGAGGAAATGCTCAGCCCTTCCTCTCCGAGAAACTAAGGGAGATTAAGCAAGAATGAAAAAACTGGCAATAGTATTTTTAACTGTAATGATGGCGTGGCCTGTGGCCGCTCAAACGCCGGTAAACTTTACGGTTTCTGAAGACATCAGCTACGATGACAACATCTATCTGACCAAAGATGATACGGAAGGCTCCATGATTAGCACCACCCGCGTAGGTGCTGATTATGCTTCCAATATTCCGGGCAGCGGTTTGGAACTGTCTGCCAAAGGTTTAGTGGGCTACAACGCCTATACCAAAGACAGCTCTACCAATAACTATTGGGACGCTTTGGGTGCCGTGCAGCTCAAAAACGATTGGATGACCATTGGTGATCGCTTCGTCTACACCTCCGATCCGGCCAATAGCTCTTTGACTGAACGTGTGGAACGTATCCAGAACGTAGGTTATGCCTCTTTTAAAACCTCTTCTGAAAAGATGTTCGGTTTGGGTTTAAGCGTAGATGATATTTTTGACCGCTACATGAAAGCGGATTATGATTATCTGAACCGCAACCGCGTCAACTTGGGTGCGCAGGTTTACTATAACCTCTCTCCCAAAACGAACTTCTTCTTGGAATATGTCTATTCTGACATTGACTATCAGGAAGATAATATCAGCGATTCTACCGGTAGCAGCGTAGGTTTGGGTGTGAACGGACAGATTGCTTCTAAAGTAACCGGTACGGCCAAAATTACCTGGGATATGCGCGATTATGACCACAGCGTTGACGGTGCCCATAACTACAACGATCTGTTGGGTTATTATGTTGCCTTGGAATGGCAGCCTACCACACAGAACACCATTCGCCTCTCTGGTGAACGCAGAATGGAAGAAACCTTGTACGACGTCAACCGCTATTTTGAGGATACCATTGTATCTCTGTATGGCTCTCAGAAAATCTATGACAAATGGACCGCTTCTTTGACCTTGTCTTGGGAAAATATGGCCTATCCGTATAGCTCTGATGGCGATAAGAGAGATGACGACCTCTATAGCATTCGCCCGGCGGTGGACTACCAGTTCAAAGAATGGCTGTCTGCCGGAGTGTGGTATCAGTGGCGCAACCGCAATTCCAACAAAGGGCTGTTTGATTACGACCGCAATCAGTTTGGCGTATATGCCAAAGCGATGTTCTAATTGTGGTTAAAGCGAACTTTAACCCCGCCTTCGGGCGGGGTTTTTTATGCTCTTTTTAAAGACTGAAAGTAGAATTCCTCCATTGCTTTAATAGGGCTAGCTTTTTTGGAAGGAGAGCGTTTAACTAAATATCGCAAACGCACTATCTATGTACAGGTGTTATACCAAGATTTATTACAGAGAAAGCACCGCGTGTGCAGGGTGTATTGCTGGCCTTGACAGCAGGAAAGAGGAAAGGGTACGGGGCGGGAGACTCCGGCCCACGCTGCAGATAAAGGGGCACAAAAGCTATATTGTGTGGTAGGTGTTTCTGTATTAAATAGCCATTGCGGGGCTGGGAGCCGGAGCTATTTACTGCGCAAAATCAATACTTGATAAGGGGCAAGCTGTGCCGTTTTCTGGCGCCCAAACAAGGATTTATATTTTTTTTGTAGAAATTGCGGCGGCAGCGGCTGCGACTGGTCGGAAGCATTGAGTAAAACCGTATATTTTTTGTTTTTGTACTGCCAAGTTCTAGCTAATAAAGGCAAAGAAACCTCAACTGGGTTTTTGGCGGGGGTACCTTTTTCCAACACAGGGAGGAATTTGGATAATTCTTTGCTAACAGAGCTGAGTCGTTGCCACCACTCTGGCTGAGCCTGGGGCAAGGGTTTCCCTTCCGTAGTGAAGATAAAATAGAATAAACCACTGACTCCGTTCACAATGCCATGATAAGACATGAAGCGGATTTCTTGTTCTGTAGGGAAACGCCCAATTCGGTCATCATCAGCCCGATATTGTTTGTATTCTTTCCAGTTAAAAGCTTGCACTACGCCCCAAAGAGGGGTTTCTGCAGTGCCGGATTCTAACAACCCCTGCCGGGCCAATAACAGTTGATCCCCAAAAGAGACCAGCGGCAAATGCGGCACAGGATACCAATCCATCATTAAAATATCCGGCAAATCATAAAAAGGCGTAGCTGTTTTTCCCTGCCCGATAACCAAAGCCGTCTGATGTTGCGGAAAAGCGGTTTTGGCAGTGTTATACGCCTGCAATACGCGCTGGCGGGGCCAACGTACTACATCGGGTTCATCTACCAAATACCAGGCCAGCATGGGCCAGCTGTGGGCTTCTTTTTCATAGGGAGAGCCTATGACTTCGTTGGGATAGAAAACAACCTGCATATGCTGCTTTTGGGCTTCTTGGGCCAATTGGGAAAGCAAGGCGGGGTCTTTTCTGTACGTTTGTATGCAATTAAAACCGGCTTTTTTAACGGTTTTAATGTCAGAGGGAGTGTTCACCCCATACATACACAATGCAAAGGGAGAAGCCCCAAGAGAAGAGGCCAAGCCCGCTGTGCAGGCCGCCGCGAGAATATTACGAAGCCACATGGGAATCCTTTATAAACATACGCAGGCCGGTTTTGACCATAATTTCCAAATCCAGCCAAATGGAGCGGTTTTTTATATACCATACATCATAAGAAAACCGGGTAAAGGCGCTTTCAAAAGGTCTGTTTTGGGACCGGCCGGCTTTTTCAGAAGAGATTTTATAATTAGGAGGCGCTTTGAAATTAAGCTGCGCCCAGCCGGTAATGCCCGGTTTTACAATAGTGCGTATGGTGTGGTTAGGGACTTGTTCGTTTAAGATATTCCATTCACCCACCCATAAGGGCCTGGGGCCAACTAAAGATAAGTCCCCTTTGAGCACATTGATAATTTGCGGAATCTCGTCTAATCTAAAGCGCCGCAACCAAGCCCCGGTGCGGGTGATTTCTTCTTTGTCAGATTCCTGGTTTTGTTGTTTGATGGTGCGGAATTTGTAAATAGTAATGATTTTCCCCATATACCCCACGCGTTTTTGGGTGAAAATGGGTTTCTCTTGGTCCAAACATTTAATTGCCAGCCAAATGACTGCCCCTATAGGCACCAAGAAAGGAAGCATAATAACAGTCAAAGCCAAATCTAAAAAGCGTTTGAGCATATTGTAGGTGGTGCTTTCGCGGCGGTTGCCAATGCCGCGCAGCAGCCACATGCCGTCATTAATGCTTTCGCGGGAAACGCGGCGGAAAATTTGCTCAAAAATGTTAAAATCCGTATCTACGCAGGCCCCTTTGGAAATAAATTTCTCGGAAATGATATTCCAGGCCTCCGGTTTGTCGGAGAATAATTTGCTTCCTACTACCACAAAATCCAAGTTGCGCAGAGAATAGTTTTTATCGGCTGAAGGCTCCTGTTCTTTGGCGCGGATAGAAAAGCCTTTGGAAGAGGCTGCTTCTGCCGCAATATCGTCCAATGTCTGACTTTGTCCAAACAGCAACAGATTGACTTTGGAAAAGTCCATTTGGAAATAGGTCTTGCGCACCCAATAGATATATATGAAGTACATCAATAGTACTGCCATCAGAATAGCTTTGGGTGTAAGCAGCGGTAAGCGGCCGGAAAGGAAATAAAAAAAACAGACGGAGAGAAATGTAGAGAGCAAAAAAGCCAATATCAGCGATTTATAGCTGAGAAATTGTTTGCGCAGCGCTTTGAAGTCGTAAAAAGAAAACAGCCACAAAGCAAATGTACAAAAGGCAAACACAAAGACAAAAACTTTGCAGTTGTTAATATAAGTAATCCAGTCAATATGAAGCTTGCGTATAGCAATAGCTATAAACAGAATGGTAAAAAATGCCAAAAAATCCAATAGAAGGAAAAACCGGCGTTTCATTGTTTTTCTTGGTGCTCCCACATTTGTTTTAACCCCACTTCCAAAGAGACGGCCGGGGTATACCCTTGGCTGGCTAATTTGGAAATATCGGCTGATGAGAGTTTGACATCGCCGGCCCGTTTAGGGCGAAACACCCGCTCCAACGGCCGGCCGGCTATTTTTTCTATCGTATCAGCTAATTGCAAGAGGGAATATGTTTTGCCGCTGGCTACATTGTAAATTTCCCCCGGCTGGGCTTTAAGCGCCGCTATCAGGTTGGCTTGCACCACATCGCTGACATGTACAAAATCGCGGCTTTGTTGTCCGTCCCAATCTATGCCTAAAGGGGCCCCTTGGCGGGCCAGCTGCATAAATTTAGCAATGACTGCCGCATAGGCGGAGTTGGGGTTCTGCCCGTCGCCAAACACATTAAAGTAGCGCAGCGCCACCGTTTCCAATCCATATAAACGGAAATACATTTGGCAGAGTTCTGCTCCCATTTGTTTAGACAAAGCGTAAGGGGATTGGCAGTCTACGGGGCTGGTTTCCCTATAGGGCAAATCTTCCCCATTGCCATATACCGCACTGGAAGAGGCAAAAACCACCCGTTTCACCCCTGCCCGGCGCGATTCTTCTAGAATTAGAGCCGTCCCTTGCACATTAATTTGCATTGTTTCCAGGGGTTTTTCCATAGATTCTGCTACGGATACCAAAGCGGCGTGGTGCAATACATAGTCTGCGCCGATTATAGCTTGGCGTACGGCGGCCGTATCCTGGATATCTCCGGTGATGAGTTGAATCTGCTCTTCTACCCCGGCCAAGTTTTCCCGGCGTCCAGATGAGAAATTATCTAAAACGCGCACCCGCTGCCCTAGGCGGAGCAGTTCTTTGACCAAATGGGAACCGATAAAGCCGGCTCCTCCCGTGATAAGCCATGTTTGTGGCATAGAAAAGATTTCCCTTGTCATCATATAAACTAATTATACTAAATACAGTAGACCACTGGGGCAAAAAGCAGAGCAGTATAAGTCTATTTCATAGTGGCCTAAAATGGTATAATTTAAACTGGTTACTTATTATGAATACGGTATACCCTTCTTTTTCTGTGTTGATGTCCGTATACGCCAAAGACAATCCGGATTGGGTAGCTCAGGCTTTGGAAAGCGTGCTGAGCAATACGGTCTGCCCTGCGGAAGTAGTGGTAGTGCAGGACGGCCCTGTGCCGCAAACAATCAGCCGGGTGTTGGCAGAGTATATGGGGAAATACCCCCAGATTAAACGGGTGCCGCTGCCGCAAAATATGGGGCTGGGTATGGCACTGCAGAAAGGGCTGGAGGCGTGTTCCTGTGAGTGGGTGGCCCGTATGGACTCCGACGATATTTCTTTGCCGGACCGTTTTGAAAAACAATTGGCGCGCTTGGCCCAAGAGCCGGAACTGGCCGTTTTAGGCGGGGCGATAGAGGAAGTAGACGCAGAGAGCTTGCAGCCGGTGGCGCTTCGGCGGGTGCCTTGCGGGGACGCGGAATGTAAAAAGTTTTTAAAAACCCGCAGCCCCTTTAATCATGTAACAGTCATGTTTAAGAAAAGCGCAGTATGGCAGGCCGGCGGTTATCAGCCTTTTCACTTGATGGAAGACTATTATTTGTGGGCCCGTTGTGCCGCGCAAGGGCTTGTTTTTGGGAATTTGGCGGATATTTTGGTTAGAGTGCGGGTCAATCCGTCCATGTACGGCCGGCGCGGCGGGTGGCAGTATTTTAAGAGCAATAAAGCCTTGTCTGCCCAATTGCGGCGGCTGGGTTTGATTGGCTGGGGAACCTATCTTTTTAACTTGAGCGTGCGCTTTTGCGTACAGGTGCTAATGCCGAATCAGCTGCGTAAAATTTTTTATAAAAAAGCCTTAAGATGACTAAAAAAAACATTGGGATATTAACCCATTACCAAGTACACAATCATGGCGCGGTGCTGCAGCTCTATGGGCTGTACCATACGCTGCAAAACCTGGGCCTAGCCCCTTGTGTGCTGACATATCAGAAAAATTTTGATTTTATAGACCCCGCCTTAAAAAATAAATATACCTTTTCTTTAAAATCGGTCCCGTTTTATGTGCGGTATTTGTTTCAGCAGGGGCTGGCTAAAACTTGGTTTAATTTCTACAAAAACCGCCGGCTGGGGCAGTTTAAGAAACGGCACTTTTTATTTACCGCATGGCAGACGCCGCTGGACTGCGCGGTGGTGGGAAGTGATGAAGTTTTTTCCCTGGAAGCAGGCATCAACCGTATGATGTATGGCTATGGCGTGCAGAGCGGGCGGATTTTCTCTTATGCGGCCAGCTTTGGGCAGACGGGTATTAGAGACATAGAACAGAAAGGCTGCCGGGATATCCTGGCAGCCGGGCTGAAAAAATTTAGCCATATTTGCGTGCGGGATCAGGCTTCTGCTGAAACGGTTGAAAATTTAATCGGGCAAAAACCCGTCATTCATTTTGATCCGGTTTTGCTGTACGGATTTGAAAAGGAACTTGCAAACAGTTCTTTTTGCCCGCCCCGAGCGCCGTATTTGGTGGTGTACGCTTATGACAACCATCTAAATACGCCGCAAGAAGTGGCGGCGGTGCGCAGCTATGCCCGCGCGCATCATTTGAAAATAATTTCTCCCGGATTTTATCACGCTTGGGCGGACCGTAACTTAAATGTGGACCCCTTGGAGTTGTTGCAAGTATTTAAGCACGCGGCCTGTGTGGTGACGGATACCTTCCATGGCAGCGTATTGTCTATTTTAACCAATCGGCCTTTTGCCGCTTGTGTGCGGGAAATGAACCAAAACAAATTAGGCTTTTTGTTGGACTCTTTAGGGGTGGGGCAAGCCCGCATGAGCTCATGGGAGGCCGTGCCGGAGATTTTATCCCGGCAGTGGGACTGGCGCACTGTGAATGAAAATATACAGCGCGAGCGGGCCGGGGCGCTTTCGTACGTAAAAGAGGCTTTGTATGACTAACTGTGTGGAATATCCAGCCCCATGCACAGGTTGCGGCGTATGCCGGGCCGTTTGCCCGGCGGAGGCCATTAGTTTAAAGGTAGATGCAGAAGGTTTTTGGACGGCGGTGTTAAATAAAGCCCAATGTATTGGCTGCCGCAAGTGCCTTTGCGTATGTCCTAAAATTGAGCAAAACTTCCCCGCTTCTGCCTCGTTTGACAGTTTGCCTCTCTATGCTCTGCATAGCCAGGACCCGGCGGAGCAGGCCAGTTCTTCCAGCGGGGCAATCGCAGCTGAAATTACAAAATGGGCTTTTGCAAACGGTTATAAAGCGGCCGGAGTCATTTATAATTATCAACGGCAATGCGCCGAAACGGTAATAGCGGAAACCCCGGCAGAAGCGGTGGCTTTTAAAGGTTCTAAGTATTTACAAAGCGACAGTGCCGCCGCTTTTGAACAAATTTTAAAACGGAAAGACAAACTGGTGGTTTTTGGTACCCCTTGCCAAATAGCGGCACTGCATTTGGCGGCGCAGGCTGCCGGGCGGCGCAACGAATTGGTATTGGTGGATTTTTTCTGTCATGGGGTGCCGTCATATGGGTTATGGAAGGCTTTTTTGGAGCAACAGCCCGCGCCGGTTAAACAGATACATTTTCGGAGCAAGCGGCGCGGCTGGCATAGTTATACTATGGAAATTAACGGGCAAACAATACCCCAAGCCCAAAATCCGTTTTATGCTTTGTTTTTTAGTGACTTGCTGTTAGGGCGTGCATGCTATGCGTGTGCCAGCAGGAAGAGCTTCGCTTTTGCCGATATCCGCTTGGGGGATTTTTGGGGCAGTCCGTTTGACTTGCGCGAGGACGGCATCAGCGCCGTATGCGCCATAAGCGCCAAGGGGCGGGAAATTATTTCTGCTTTAATGGCTCAAAAACAACTGGTGGCTTTGCCGGCCAATCATACCGTCTGTCAACGGGCGCAAGCGGCTTTTAGAGATACCCCGCTGCGCAGCGACAGAAGAGATTTTTATTTACGGCGTCTAGCTCAAAAGACGCCGCTGACGCAGCTGTGGGCCCAATACCAGCGGGGCGGTGGTTTCTTTAAGAAATATGCCAAACGCTTTTTATTTTCGTGCCCGCGTATAGCCGGCTTGGTCAGGTATTTTTTTCACAGGAGTCAAGGATATTAAGATGTCTTCTCCCGTCCGTATTTTACAGATTTTATCCAGTGTAGGCAAAAACAGCGGTATTGCCAGCGTGGTGCTTAATTGGCACCGCCGGCTGGACCGTTCCCGTTTTCAGTTTGATTATTTGCTGTTTTTGCGTTACCCGGAAAACGAAAGTTTTGAATCAGAAATAAAACAACTGGGCGGGCGGATACATTATCTGCCGTTAAAAGGGCGTGTGCCCGGAATATCTTTTTTCCGGGATAGCTATCGTTTTTTTAAAGAGCATAATTATCCGGTTGTGCACTCCCATGTTGTCCACTTAAGCTTGTTTTTTTATCCGCTGGCTAAGTATTTGGGCAAGCCTAAAATTATCCAACATGCGCATAGCACCCGGTGGAGTGATAAAAAATTAAATGCTGTGCGCAATTATTTGTGCCTGCACAGCGTGTGGCCGTTGATTGACTGTCGGCTCGCTTGCTCGGACATGACAGGCAAGGATTTTTATAAAAAAAATTATACGGTCATTAATAATGGCATTGATTTAGCCGCCTTTCGTTTTAACCCTCAGATTCGGGAACAAAAACGGGCCGAACTGCAGCTGCAGGGCAAATTGGTCGTGGGACACATCGGGCGGTTTGAAATACCCAAAAACCATTTTTTCCTTATAGACATTTTTGAGCAAATCCACCGCCGGCAGCCCAATGCCGTTTTGTTGCTGCTTGGGAAAGGGAGCCGTTTTGAAGCGGTGCAAAAATACGTCCGCGGCAAAAACCTGCAAAAAGAAGTATTCTTTTTGGGGGTGCGCAACGATGTGAGCGATTGGTTGCAGGCGATGGACATTTTTTTGCTTCCTTCTTTATTTGAAGGGTTGCCTGTGGTGGGGGTGGAAGCCCAAGCAGCGGGCTTGCCCTGCGTGTTTGCAGACACCATTACTCCGGAAGTGTTGTTGGGCAACGCCCGGCAGGTATCTTTGGCCCAAACTGCTGCACATTGGGCGGACATTGCGCTGGAAATGGCGTCGCAAGGGCGGAAAACCACGGACGCTTTAACAAATTTTGATATTGGCAAAACAACGGAAAAATTAAGCCATATATATGAAAAATTCTGCGGATAAACCTATTAGGGTATTGCATATTTTAGAGACCTTAGACCGCGCGGGAATAGAAACCTTTTTAATGAACATCTACCGCAGCATAGACCGGGACAAGGTTCAATTTGATTTTTTAACCCTGCGTACAGACCCACATTTTGATTATGAAGATGAAATCAAAGCGTTGGGGGGGCGGGTGTTACGCTATAAAAGAATAGGCTCTAAATTCATAGATCATACGTATAACATTTGCTCCACACTGAAAAAGCAGGGGCCGTACCAGGCAGTGCACGTGCATTATGGCAATTTTAATGGCTGGGCCTGCTTTTTGGCGTGGTGCTGCCGGGTGCCGGTGCGTGTTTCCCATTGCCATATTATGGTGGCCCCTTTGCAGAAGGATAAATTAAAGTGGGGCTATCATTGGCTGTTTCGGAAAATGATTGGCTGGTTTTCTACCCACCGGCTGGCGTGCTCCAGCCCATGCGGGGAAACTTTATATCCCCCATTTGATTTTCGCGTGATAGAAAACGGGACAGATTTAGCGCGTTTTCGCTATCGCCCGGAAATAAGGGAAAAAGTGCGCCGCCAATGGCAGCTGCAAGAGGAAATTCTTATTTTGCATACGGGGCGGTTGGAAGAAGAAAAAAATCAGCTTTTTCTAATAGATATCGCCAAATGTCTGCAGCAGCGTGGCGTGCGCTTTCGGATGTTTTTTTTAGGGAAAGGCAGCATGCAGAACGCCTTAAAACAAAAGGCCGCCGAAGCCGCCGTAACAGCAGAAGTTTCTTTGCTAGGGGTGCGTGCGGATTTGCCGGAGCTATTGCAAGCGGCCGACATTTATGTAATGCCCTCCACGCGGGAAGCATTGGGCCTTTCGGCCATAGAGGCGCAGGCGGCGGGATTGCCCTGTTTGCTTTCGGAAGCGTTCCCTCCAAAAGCTTGTGTATGTAATACGCGTGTTTTGTCTTTGCAGCATGGGCCTGCCGTATGGGCGGAAACTTTATTGCAAATGCTTGCAGGTTTTGAACGGAAAGATGAAACCGCTGCTTTGGCTGAGGCAGGGTTTTCCTGCGAACAGTCAGCCAAACAATTGCAACAAATATATGAGGAAAAGTAATTTATGTGGAATGCTTCTTCTTTAACCTCCTTAAACTTATTTCTCTGTTTTTTTATAGGGATTGTTACGCTGCTGCTTTGTATGCTGCGCAGCAAAGCCGATGCGGCCCGGATTTCTGCCGGTGTATTTTTTCTGTTGCTCTTCTTGTTTATGGGGTTGCGCAGCAGCAACGTGGGAACGGACGCGTTAAACTATGCCAATATGTATTTTAGTATTTCCCAAACTTCTCTGACTCAGATTTTAGCTATACCGCTGGAGAGAGGGTTCTTTGTTTGGTGTTATTTGCTGGGATTTATTTCATCTTATTATCCGGTTTTATTTATTGCCAGCGGGCTGGTGTTTTGCTTGGTGCTCATTGCCTTTTTATACAAAGAGAACCAAAACTATTTAGGGGTGGCCTTGTTCGTTTTTGTGGCGTTAAACGGATTTGGGATTTATCTGTCGGCCTTGCGTCAATCCCTGGCGTTTAGTTTGCTGATTTTGAGCGTGCCTTTTGTGGTGCAAAAACGTTGGGTGATTTTTACCTTATTGGTGCTGCTGGCAGGACTTTTTCATACTTCGGCTTATATTTTCTTCTTAATAGTTCCTCTTTCTTTTGTTCCTTTTACTAAGAAAATAGGGTTTTTGCTGATTTTTCTTATATTACTTTCCCTTCCGTTTAGACATGTTATATTGGATTTTGCCACCTCTCTTCTACCCCAGTATCAACATTATACGGACTATTTGTCTTCGTCTTATTTGGGGCAAATACAAGGCTTTAACCTGGGGTATCTGCTCGTTATTCTGCTAAAAGCTATGGTGGTGGCCGCTCCATGGGCAATGGGCTTTTTAAAAGAAATTCAGAAATCGCGCCACTTGACGGTTTTGGTATGGCTGTCTGTCTTGTCTTTGGCCTTTATGGCGCTCTCTTTAGAAACCCGCATTTTTAACCGATTGGAGATGTATTTCTTCTTGTTTGCCTGCGTGTTGTACGCCAAAGCGCTAGCCTGGCTGAGAGAAAACCGTTTAAACCAAAAGTTTTTATTTTATCTTTTGGCTGTGACCGGCCCGCTGCTTATGTACCGGGTGTTTTTGTTTTGGAAAGAGCCTATTTGGGATTATTTCTTCTTTTGGCAATAGATATGAATATAAAACATTTTTTAAAAAATACGCTGAAATTATCTGCACTTAAGAGCCGTCTGCAACGTTTAGGGCGCAGAATAGCTTCTGTTTATTATAAACGCGAGCTGAGCAACCGCACTTTTACATTAATTTTCAATAATTGTTGGGCGGGGTTTATTTATCAGCGCTATGGGTTGCCTTATTATACGCCATTTATTGGCCTGTTTGTGCCGGCCCCTTGCTATATTGAGCTGTTGGAACATTTTGACGATTATATGGCCCGGCCGTTAGAGTTTATTGCCCGGGAAGAATCGGTATATTATCCTAAAATTAAAGGCGTACAAGGAAAAGAATACCCCATAGCCCGTTTAGGCGAAAAGGTGGAAATTCACTTTTTGCATGAGAAAAACGCGGCCGAGGCGGCTGCCCATTGGAACCGGCGCAAAGAACGTATTCACCGGCATAATATGTTGGTTAAATTTTCAGAGATTGATTGTTGTACGCCTGAGTTGGTGGCCCGGTTTGACGCGCTTCCTTTTCCACATAAAATTTGCTTTGTTGTACACTCCTACCCACAGCTTTCCAGTGTGCTAATGTATCCCGATAAACGGGGGTTGGGCGAAACTTTTGAAGAGTGGAAATATCCCTTGCCGGATTTAACACAGCGTTTAAACGGCCTGCAGAGAGAGGAAACAAAATGACCCAACCGCTTTTATCTGTGGTGGTGGCAGTCTATAATACATCGGATTATTTGGACCGGTGCGTGCAGAGTCTGTTGGCTCAAACATATAAAAATTTGGAAATCATTTTGGTAGATGACGGCTCCACCGACCAAAGCCCCGCGATATGCGACCGTTATGCCAGCCAATACAGCCACATACACGTTATTCATCAGCAGAACCTTGGGCCGTCTGCGGCACGCAACCGGGGCATACAAAAAGCCCAGGGGGAATTTGTCGGATTTGTAGACAGCGATGACTATTGCGCCCCGCAGATGTATGAAACATTATATGGCTTAATTGAACGCTATGGCACCCAAGTTGCGGCGGCGAACTATTATGTAGAAACAAATGCCGGCTGTCAGTTTTCGTCATTGGGTTTTCAGCAACGGGTTCTAAGCGGGGAGGCGGCTATCATTTCCTGTGTGCAAAAGCTGGCTTCTTTGGCTTGGAATAAACTTTTTGCACGTTCTCTATTTGATGATATACAATTTCCGTCTGGCAAAGTGTTTGAAGACTTGTTTATTTGTTACCGTTTATATGACAAAGCCGGCGGCGTAGCCGCCACCGATACGCCCGTTTATTATTATAACCGGCGCAACCTTTCCAGTATTACACAGAAGAAGTTTTCGGTTACAAAACTAGATTATTTGCAGGCGTCATCGGAACTGCTGGCATTTTGCCGGAGCAAGAAATACTATCGCGCTGAAAAAATAGTCTTGCAAAAGCGTATCTGGCATATAACTGGTTTCTTGCGCCAAATAGCCGCGTGCGGTTTTAATGACAGGGAGGTTATTCGGCCGCTGCTGGAAGAGCTGAAAAAATACCTGGGACTTTACTTGACCAGTTCCCATAAGCTTACCAGCAAGGCGTTCGCGGTGGCTTGTTGCATAAATTTTAACTGGACGGCCAGGTTGTATCGGTTGCTGTTTCAAAGAGGGAAAAAATGAATACTATGCCTTTAATATCCGTTGTGGTACCTGTGTTTAAAGCGGAAAAGTATCTGCCGGCTTGTATTGAGAGCTTGCTGGCGCAGACCTATCCCAATATGGAATTTATTTTGGTAGATGACGGTTCGCCGGACAGTTCATTAAAAATTTGCCAAGAATACGCAGCTAAAGACAGCCGCATACGGGTTATCCACCAGGAAAATGCCGGCTGTGCTACGGCCCGCAATACGGGGCTGGCGGCCGCCCAAGGGGAATATATCGGTTTTGTAGACAGCGATGACACTATTAAACCGCAAACCTACCAAACGGCTTGGCAGACGCTGACCCAATACCAGGCTGACTGGGTCATGTGGAATAATCTGACCCCGGTTGCTCATTTGCCTAATGGATTGATACAAGGGGAAACATACTACCAGATGTTAGGGGAGAGTATCTTGACCCGCGGGTACGGCCCGTCCGTTTGTTTAGAACTGTTTAAAGCAGATATTATCCGCGCACATCGTATTGCTTTTCGGCCGGAGATTAAACGGGGAGATGACCTGTTTTTTGTGTTACATTATGGGCGTTATGCCACTAACATTTATTATTTAAAAGATAAATTTTTTTACAATTATCTCTATAATCCTGTTTCCCTTTCGCACTCGTTCCATTCGGACGCTTTTGATTATCCAGTAAAATACTATCAAGCGCTGAAAGATATTTTTGCTCCGTTGGAAAATTCCCCTTATTTGCCTTATGTGCAGGCGCGTTTTGCGCGGGATATTTGCGATGCGTTTATGGTATTTATGCGCCCGGCCAATCCGCTTCCTCTGCGCAAAAGATTGCAAAAAGTGCGTGCTTTTATGGAGCAGGAGAGCACACAAAAATTTTTGCAGACAAACTATAGCCGCTATTTGCGCAAGCAGCAAGCTTTGCTGGTGTGGCTGCTGAGCAAGAAGTGCTATTGGACTGCCTGGCTGGTTTCGCGCCTAGTGATTGGTATGATGCGTCTTAAAAATTTAACCAAAGAGAAGTGGCTGACAGCCAAACATTATAAATAGTATGAATCAACGCAAGGCAGGGGTTATTCTCTCTTACATCAAAATGTTTTTAAGCGGGGCCGTTAATTTAATATACGTGCCGCTGCTATTGTTTTTTTTGACAAAAGAGGAATATGGTCTTTATCAGTTGGTGGGCTCTGTAATAGCGTATTTGACATTGATGGATTTCGGCTTAGCCGATACGGTCACCCGTTATTACGCTAATTACATGGCACGCAACGACTCCGATGGCCTGCGCCGCCTGCTTTCCACCGTTTCGGCGGTATATGGGTTTATAGCGGCGATGGTTATTCTTGTGGGAATTGTCTTGCTTCAGTTATGCTTACCCTTGTACACCCATACTCTTTCTGCGCAGGAATTGCATACAGCACAGTTGGTTTATTGGATTTTGCTGATTAATGTGGCCCTGGCCATCCCGTCCAACATTTTCAAAGCGGTTATCAATGCGCACCAGCGTTTTGTCTTTGCGCAATTATTGATTATTATCAATACTGTTTTGCAGCCGGTTTTAGTCTGTGCGGTATTAATGGCGCATCCTTCGGTAGTGGCGCTGGCAATTGTGCAAACGGTGTGCAATATAGCTATGATTGCCTGTAACGTTTATTATTGCCGGCGGCATTTACAGGTATCTTTGCAGTGGTGCGGAGCGGACCGGAAAATTTTAAAAGAAACACTGTTGTTTTCTACTTTGTGGTTTACGGTAGCCCTGGTCGATCAAATTTTTTGGCGTTCCGGACAGTTGGTGCTGGGGGCTGTGGTGGGCACCGCAGCAGTGGCGGTTTACTCTGTGACCATACAGCTGCAGGTGCTTTATGGTTGGTTTTCGGTTATTATCAGCAAAGTGTTTTTGCCTCGTCTGTCTGCCATAGCTGCCACCGGAGAACAGGAAGAAGAAATGAATGCCATCTTCTTAAAGACATCCCGTTTGCAAACGCTTATTTCCGCTTTGTTGGTTTCTGGATTTATTATGGTAGGCAAAGAATTTATTTTTCTATGGTTGGGGGATGGTTTTTCCCAAGCGTATATTTACGGGGTGGTTCTGATGGTATGCTTTTTTATTCCTTCGGTGCAAAATACGGGTCTTGTTATTTTACAGGCCAGAAATAAGCTGGGGTTTTATGCGGGATTTTATGTAGTTTTGGCATTTGTAAGTCTGTTGGTTTCCATTGGCCTGGCCAAACAATATGGCGGGCTCGGCTGCGCGTGGGGGACAGGCGGCGCTCTTTTTGTAGGCGGATTGGTGATGAACCGGTATTATGCTAATATGGGGTTAAGTATGCGGGTGTTTTGGAAAGACATAGCCCAGGTGCTTGTGGTGACCCTGCTGGCGATGGCTATATTTTATATGATAAAAAAGCTGTGGCCGCTGGCCGGCGGCTGGATGAGTTTTATAGGCCAAGGCGGTCTTTACTCCGTTTTGTGGGGAGGGCTGATGTGGGGTATAGTCTTAAACAAATATGAAAAAAATCTGGCCCTAGAAATGGGTGGACAGCTATTACGTTTCGCAAGATTACGCAAAAGGGAGCATCCTTCAATATGATAGAAAAAGTGCAGAATTTAATTGTAGGGGCCGGTATTTCCGGCGCGGTATTGGCGCGTTTGTTGGCGGAGGCCGGGCAGAGCTGTGTGGTATTAGACCGCAGGGCCTATGTGGGGGGCAACTGCTATGATTACAAAGACCCATGCGGGGTCATTGTGCATAAATACGGGCCGCATATTTTCCGCACAGATAACAAAGAAATTTGGGATTTTTTGAGCCGTTTTACGCTGTGGCACCCTTATATGCATAAGGTAAAAGGATATGTGGACGGACAGGAAGTTCCTATTCCGTTTAATCTCAATTCTTTGTATCAGCTTTTCCCGCAACAATATGCCGCCAGATTGGAAAATAAATTGGTGGAAAATTTCGGATTTAACAAAAAAGTTCCCATTTTAACCCTGCGCAAGACGCAAGATAAGGACCTTTCTTTCCTAGCGGAATATATTTACGAAAAAGTATTTTTCCATTATACGCTCAAACAATGGGGGCTTAAACCGCAGGAACTGGATCCCTCCGTTATGGAACGGGTGCCGGTATTTATCAGCCGCGATGACCGGTATTTTCAGGAAAAATACCAAGCCATCGCCGCAAACGGATATACGGCGCTGTTTGAAAACATGCTGAATCACCCGAACATCAAGGTGCGTTTGAATGCGGAATTTTCGGCTGTCAGCAAAGAGTATGAATATGAACGCCTTTTCTACAGCGGGCCGATTGACGAGTATTTTGATTATTCTTTTGGGGCTTTGCCCTATCGCAGTTTGCGTTTTGATTTGCGTAAAATGGATTTGACGCAGTATCAAAGCGCCGCTGTTATTAATTATCCCAATAACTATGATTATACCCGGGTAACAGAATATAAACACTTTTTGCCGCTTAGCAGCAATAAAACCGTGGTGGCTTTTGAGTATCCCTCTGATTTTAAGCTGGGAGAAAACGAGCGCTATTATCCCGTCCCGGGGGAGAAAAGCGCCGCGCTGTATAAACAATATCTGGAGGCCGCCCGGAAGGAAAAAAATGTTTTTTTCTTTGGAAGGTTAGGCGGATATAAGTATTACGATATGCAAACGGCAGTAAAGGACGCATTTGCTTTGGCCCTCCGTATGCTTTAGAACCTTCTATAGTAGGTATTTGCGTAAGAGCGGGACTGCGTGTAAAAGCGCAGTAAGGGCAAAACTCAGCCCCGCAATAAGGCCGGTTTGTAGAGGGATCCAAAAGACCGCTTCTGCCCCTAAATAGCGGCCGGAAAACCATCCTAAGTGTTCAAAAACAGTAAGAATTAACGGGTGTATCAAGTAGACACCCAGCGTTAATCTGCCTGTATAAATAATGCTTTTTCGTAAGCGGACGCCCCAATTCAAAGACTCTAAATTGTTTTTTAAAAATAAAAAAACAGCGGCGGATATAAAAAACGTAGGTAAAGCCAAAGGCGGCAGTACCACTGCAAAGCGGTTTTCCAGCGCCAGCTTACAAGAGACAAAAACAGCTCCTAAAAAGCTTAGTATTCCAGCTCCATACACCGTCCATTTTATTTTAGCAGAAAGTGAAAAAGAAGCAAAAAAATGCCCTGCCAAAAAATAAACCAAGTAACCGCACGTAAAAGGGAACAGACGTTTCCACTGCCAATCTGCTTGCGTAAATCCCAACCAAACTACCGCTGTTAATAAACAAGTGCCTAAAACAGCGGCATATTGTTTAGCAGAAAGTATAAAAATCCATTTGCGCAGCAATGGCGTCAATGCATATAAAACCGCCAATACAGAAAAGAACCACAAGTGATAATGTCCTTGTAAAAAATGCGCCAAATACCAATCCCAAGGTTTTAAAGCATGCTGTATGTAATTCAAACTCCACAATAAGAGCGTATAGAAAAAAGACCAAGCCAAATAGATAAAGAGAATGTGGGGCAAGTAGTGGGTATATGTTTTTTTGCTACTGATGTCTTTTTGCGGATGGAGAAAAAAAGTACCGCTGATCATTAAAAAAACAGGCACAGCCCAACGGGGAAATAATTGATAAAAGTCAATGATTCCCCAAGCGGTGCTAAAAGGCTGGACGGTGTATGAACGCAAGGTTACGTGAATAAGCACAACCGCTATGGCCGCGAAAATGCGGGTCAAGTCCAGCCAAACTATTCTGTTATTTTCCTTTTGCATTGTATTAAATAACCCCGGGCGTTGTTGGATACGGCCCGGGGTTTTGAAAGGCAAAATGCTTATTTTTTATCTTCGCTGTAATAGCTGTAGCTTTTGTAATAGCCGTATTTGCCGTAAGAAAGCCCTTCCGGCTTGTAATGGCCAATTACTGCGCCTAGTATTTTGATCCCGGCCTTTTGCAGTTTATCCAGCGCTACTTGGGCCAGTTTGGCGTTGGTCTGTCCGTATTTAATTACGAATACTGCGCGCGGTATGTATTTACCCCAAAGCAGCGTATCGGATACGGGCAAAATAGCCGGGCAGTCAATGACTACTTGGTCATAATTTTTCTTGGCCCATTCAATAAAGTCTGCCAGTTTGGGCGTATTTAAAAGCTCTGCCGGGTTGGGCGGGCGCTGACCGGACGTCATCACATACAAATTCGGTACGTCTTTTACGGCCTGAACGTTATAGGCGTAATCTGCTTTTTTGGGGTCGGCGTCCCAAATATTGCTCAGGCCCTTTTCGGTAGAGAGTTTAAATACGCGGTGCACGCGGGAGCGGCGCAAATCCCCGTCTACCAAGAGCACTTTCTTTCCGGCTTGCGCCATAGCGACCAGCAAGTTGGAAGAGAGATGGCTTTTGCCTTCCCCCTGCAAAGAGCTGGAAATCAAAATAGGAGCGTTGTGGTCGTCTGCCAAAGCAAAATCCAACATGGTGCGTACATTGCGCACGTTTTCCGCCAGCAGGAAGTTGCCTTCTTTGAGCATCGTGGCATATTCGCTTTCTTTCTTCTTGCTTTTTTCATACGGCACAAAACCTAAGAAAGGCAGTTTTAATTTCTCTTCCAAATCTTCGGAAGATTTGACACTTTGATCCAAAAATTCCAGCACAAATATCAACAACAGCCCTAGTAACCCGCCGGCCAGCAGGCCAACCGCCAAATTAAGCATTTTGCGCGGGCGCACTGGTTTTTCCGGGGTAACGGCCGGGTCAATAATGCGGATATTATTGCCAGAGAACTGACCGGAAAGCTCTATTTTAATACTTTGCACCAGGCGGCGCGTTTCCGTATTAATTTGCTTATTGATGGCGTTTAATTGGTTTTGTACCGATTGTAAATCAGGGTGTTGTTCGGTATATTTTGCCGCCAGTTTGGCCCGTTCAGCGGAGAGTTGGGCGGCCTGCTGTTTGAGGGTTTTGATAAAATCGCTGTTGACCACTTGCGGCATAGAATTAAGCAGCTCTTGCTCTTCCGGGCTGCGTTCGGTGTTTTCCAAGGCGGCGATGACGTCCTGCCCCATAAAAATACGGTTGCTTACGTTGTCTGCCACAAAGGTTTTGGCCAGCGTGTTGGCAATTTCAGCCGAAAGCTTAGGGTCATATGTCGTGACAGATACATTGACCAAACGACTGCGGGTAATGGGGGCTATATCTATGGCTCTTTTAAATTTATTGATTCCCCCGGGATTGGCGAATTGTTCATAACGTCCCAAATCCATTTCCCGGTATACTTTTTCCAGCAGGGAGCGGCTTTCTAAGAGCTGGTACTGGGTGCGGTAATAATCTTCCTCGCTGGTAAAAGAGCCATACGGTGTGGCATCAATTTTGCCGGCGTCTTCTTGGTTAATCATCATCAGCACTGTAGCTTTGTAAGCCGGACGCATAAAAATGTTGACTAGCACTGCAGCAATTAGACCCAAAGCGGCAATGCCCACCATTAGCCAAAAGCGCTTAAAAATGATGTTGATATAATAACTGAAATCTATTTCTTCATTATTTTTTACGTTATCCATAACACCCTCTAAAACATACTTTGCGGTACAAATACCACATCACCCGGCAGCAGAGGAATGTCCATCATTTTGTTGCCTTGTTTGGTGATTTGCGTAATATCTACGTCTATCGCTTTTTGACGACCGTTTTCCATGCGCAATACACGCACTTTGCCGGTGGCGGCAATGTCGGTAAAGCCGCCTACGGAGGTGATGGCCTCTAAGACGGTCAGCGGTTTCTCTGGCGGGATTTCAATGGCGGCTGGTTTTTGTACCTGGCCCAAAACATAAACCGTTTTGTTTCCGTATTCTTTAATGAGCATGGAAACTTGCGGATTTTTTAAATAAGTTTTCAAAGCGTCGGAGAGGCGGGTTTCGGCTTCTGCTACCGTATAGCCGGAAATATGAATATGCCCTACCAGCGGAAAAGTAATGTTGCCGCTGCCGCTGATGCGCTGGGTGCGGTCCATTTCTTCTTCCATAAATACTTTGATTTCCAGCAAGTCGCCAGGTTGCAAAATATAGGCATTGGATTGGCGAATTTGCTCAATGCCCTGGGCAATTTCCTGGGGCACGTTGGTTTGTGGCGCCTCTACGTATACAGGCGCCTCAGCGCAAGCTGCCAGCAGACAGCAAACGCTTAGAATAGATAAAGCGGTATTTTTCATTATCTATATTTTATCAAATATAATCTGATTTGAGTATTTATTCCAACGGGAAAGAGCGCATATACAAGCGGGAGAGTTCTTTCTCTTTGGGATATTTTTGTAAGTATTGATAGGCCAGCTCATGCGCTTGGGCGCGCAGCATGTCTTTTTGGGCTTTATCTGAAGTATAAACGCTTTGGTTCAGATAGGTAGTGCCCAAATATAATGCGTAGCGCGGAGAAGGATAGTGCTCAAGGGCTTGTTCATAGGCGGCTATTTGACTTTCGGCCTTAAAACCGCGTCCGAACTGGTGCAGCCGCCAGGCACTTGTCCGTTGCCAGGGCAAATAGCAAATAGCCACACATGTTGCCAGCACCGCTATACGCAACGGCCAAGAAGAAGCCAGCCCGCGGATATGGCCTTTATTGTAAGAGGGGCTGCACAGCATGCCTAACACCAAAAAGAATAAAAAGGCAACGGCTGGAATAAAAAAGTCAAAATCTACCAAACTTCCTATACTCATGACCAAAAGAGCCGACAGCAAGGAGGCAAAAAGATACTTTTTCCGGCTTTCCAGCCGGCGCATGCGTTTAAAAGCTATCCATATAAACCATAAAACTCCGGCCAAAACCGGCAGAAAGCCTATATATCCCATGCCCAGCACCATTTCCAGCCAATCGCTATGCAGGCGTTCCACATACTGATTGAGCTGCCACTCCATATGCGGGCTGATAGCTACGGGCAGCGCGCCAATGCCAATGCCCCAAACGGGGCGTTCTTGCAGTATATCAAAGGCGGCCCGGTATAGCATTTTTCGGGTTTCTTCAGAGGTGCCGGTAGCGCGGCGGGCAAAAGCGTTAATTTCTTCCAGGTGGGTAACTACCCATCCGGAGAAAACAAAGAGTATCACAGCCACCAGCGTCAGCCCTTTTATACGGGTACGGGTGTGGCTCGGAATAAAGCCGGTGCATAAGAAAGCGTAACAAAAAACACCTGTAGACAAAGCCAACATACCCCCGCGGGAACGCGTATAAATAACGCCTGCGCACAGTCCGATAAATATCAGGGCAAAAAATCCTTGCCGCAAGTAAAATTGGCTTTTGCGTCCATGTGCGGCAAAATGAGCGTAATCTGAAAAAGAAACACTTAAATATCCCAGCGTTAAAATGGCGCTCATACCCATAAAGGCTCCGGCATGGTTGCGGTTTAAAAAGGGGCCTATTCCGCCGCGGCGCCCGGCCAGCAGGCGGATATATTCCCCGTCTGGAAAACATAAAGCGCATAAGGCCACCGTCAGCCCGCACAGCGCAATCAGCATGGCAAAAAGTCTTAGTGAGCGGGAAGATTGCAGCAGCTGCGGTACCCATAGCACTAGTATCAGATATGTCAAAAACAAAGAAACGTGTTCCAGCGTAAACAGCCGCATGAAAGTAACGGGGTGCCAGGCCGGTTTGTCCAGCAACGTTTGTGGAAAACAAGCCTGCACCAAGGCAAATAAAGTCAGAAAACCTAGTGTATATAAAACGGGTTTGAGCGGCGGAGTGAGCAATAGTTCCCGGCGGGAAAAAAGCAACATTACAAACCCGGCGATAATGCCGGTTTGCATAATGCTAAAGGCCCACGGCTCCGTTCCGGCAAAAGCAAAGGTAATAAAGAAAAGCAACAGCGATAAAATAATTTTTAAGAATACGTCCATAGAGGCTATTGTATAAAATTTGCTATAGTGATAACGATGAAAATTCTGTTTATTTGCCATGCTAATGTCTGCCGCAGTTTTATGGCGCAGCGGTGGCTTGAGAAGCTGCTGCCGCAGGCGCAAGTGCGTTCGCGCGGGCTGTATGCGGACCCGGCGTTCCCGGTGCCGCAGAAGATATGGCATTTTTTGGAAGAAAACGGCATTTCCCGTTCGCCGCATACCCCCCATATGCTGTGTGCGGAGGATTTGGCTTGGGCGGATATTATCTTTTTTATGGAACAGCGGCACCTGGATACATTGTTAGACCGCTATGCCCAATACAGCGATAAAATGTGGCTGCTGCGAGATTTTGCCTTTGAAGAAGAAGAAGATGTGCCAGACCCAATAGGCCTAAGCGGCCGCGCTTTTGAAAAAAATGCCCGCCTGCTGTTAGATGCCGTTTCCGCCGCCGCCCAAAAGTTATCTGCCAAACAATAAACATATTCTGTTTGCACTTGCCGAGAATCCTATGGAGCAAAATAAAAAAGCCGTTTTTTATGCTGTTTTGGCGGCGCTGTGCTATGGGGTGAGTATTCCCTTTTCCACCCTATTGCTGCGCCGGTTAACGCCTGCTTTTTTGGCGGCGCTTCTTTATTTGGGCGCGGCGGGGGCGATGGGGGTTATCCGTCTGCTCCGGCGGCAAGATACAGAGCGGGAGGCTTCTTTATCGCGCGGGGACGGCGGGTATGTAACTGCTATGATTTTGCTGGATATAGCCGCCCCGGTTTTGCTGATGTGGGGGCTTTCTTTAAGTACGCCGGCCACGGTGTCTTTGTTAAATAATTTTGAAATTGTGGCCACAGCCTTAATTGCCTGGCTGGTGTTTAAAGAGGCAGTAGGAAAGCGCATATGGCTGGCGCTTGCGCTGATTACGGCGGCTAGTTTGGTGCTTAGTGTGGCGGATTGGAGCGATTTTTCTTTTTCTGCGGGGGCGCTGCTGGCGCTAGCGGCGTGTATTTGTTGGGGAATGGAAAATAATTGCACGCGTATGCTGTCACTTAAAAATCCGCTGCAAATTGTATGGGTAAAAGGGTTAGGTTCCGGTGGCGGGGCCTTGTTGTTGGCGGCGGTGTGCAGGGGGATTAGCTGGCAGGCGGGGGCCATTGTAGGGGCGTTGCTGCTAGGGGCAGTGGCGTATGGGGGCAGCGTGTATTTTTATATTTTGGCCCAGCGCAATTTGGGGGCTGCTCGTACGGGCGCTTATTATGCGCTGGCTCCGTTTGTAGGAGTATTTCTCTCTTTTGTGTTGGTGGGGCAGGAGCTGACAAGGTCTTTTGTTATCGCTTTAATACTGATGGCGGCGGGGACCTATTTGGCTGTTTGCGAAAAACATAATCACCAGCATACGCATGAGCGGCTAGCTCATTGCCACCGGCATAATCACCAGGACGGACACCACACCCATACCCATTCCTATCCGGTGGTAGGGGAACACAGCCATTACCATGTGCATGAACCGCTGACACACAGCCACGAACACCGCCCGGACCTGCACCATACCCATACGCATGTGCAGTAAGGGGCGGGCGGAGTTGCTGTCTGTTTTGGGAAAAAGGTTAGACGAAAAAATTTGTTTTTCTGCGCGTTTGAAATTTTGTGGTGCTTTTAGGGAAGAGGCTGATGAAGTTTGATTATTTGCGCAAGCGTTCTGCTGGTGTTTTGCGCGCTTACTGTCATAAAAACACTGTACCAAAGCGGGGATAAGGGTGGACAGCCGCGGATTTGGCCAGTCACCTCGTTGACCTTCGGCGCGGTCGGCCCCGCCTCTCGGTGCTCGCCTTGCCTGAGGGCAAACTCGCAGAACGCTGCGGCTTTCAAATCCTGCCGCGCGCAAAGCAGTTTGCTCTTACTGCCATAAAAAACCCCGCGCTAAGGCGGGGTATAAATGGTGGGCAGTACAGGATTTGAACCTGTGACCTTCCGCGTGTGAGGCGGACGCGCTACCACTGCGCCAACTGCCCAAAATCTGAAGATAATTTATTATAACAATTTTTGCTTGCCTGCTTCAAACCCTTTGCGCTTAAATTTCTATCTCCCCGTCGGTAAACATGCAGGTTGCTTATGCGGCAAATTCTTGAAAAAAGTCTTTTGGCTTTGTCAGGTTTACGCGCTGTCGGCGAGAAGCGTTTTTAAGATGGCTTATTTGCTATACTACTAATAAGAGTGTAAATTTTATTTCGGAGTTTAGCCCTTATGGAATGGAGTTTGCTGTTCAACGCATTTATCGGTATCGTAGCTATTTTAAACCCTATCGGCAACGTGCCCATATTCTTGGAACATGTGGAAAATGACGAGCCCAAAGTGCAGCGCGCGGTGGCGGTGCTGATGGCGCTGTCTATTTTTATCATGCTGACGGTTTTCTTTGTTTTTGGTACACATATTTTGAGCTTGTTTGGTATTACTTTGCCGGCGTTTCGGTTGGCGGGGTCTGTGATTATTTTAATTGTGGGGCTTCGTATGTTACAGGGGAAAAGCAAATTTGACCCTGCCGGCATTGAAACCGCTTCCGCCCAGGGCGGCACCTTTACGCAGGCGCGCAACCGCTTAAGTCATATTTTGGTGCCGGTGGCTATGCCGCTTTTTATGGGGCCGGGCTCTATTACGACGGTGGTGCTGTACGCTGAAAAAGTGAAAACATTTCCGATGTTTGTCATGATGATTTTGGTGCTGCTGGCGGCTACGGCTGTGGTGGGGGTGTGTTTGGTAGTGTCGCGCAGTATTTTTAATTTATTGGGCACCAACGGCACGCAGATTGTCATTCGTTTTATGGGTATGATTTTGTGCGCCATTGCCATGCAGTTTATGATAGATGGCGTGGCCCAGCTGCTGCCCGGCGTGCTCAACGCCAACTTTATCCACGGGGCGGTATAAAATTTTTTTCTTAGGAAAAGGGGCGCCGAAAGCGCCCCTTTTTTGATATACAATATACACATATGGATCATTTTGAACTGGTATCTTCTTTTAAGCCGTCTGGCGACCAGCCCAAAGCCATCGCCGCGCTGGAACGCGGCGTGCGCGAAGGGCAAAAGCGCCAAACCTTGCTGGGGGTGACGGGCTCGGGCAAAACCTTTACCATCGCCAATGTGATTGCGGATTTAAATTTGCCCGCGCTTATTTTGTCGCCCAACAAAGTATTGGCGGCGCAATTGTATGCGGAGTTTAAACACTTTTTCCCACACAATGCGGTGGAGTATTTTATTTCCTATTACGACTATTACCAGCCCGAAGCCTATATTCCGCAGACCGACACCTATATTGAAAAAGACTCCGCCGTCAATGACCATATAGACAAACTGCGCCTGAAAGCCACCACCTCTTTGCTGACGCGGCGCGATACCATTGTGGTGGCGTCTGTGTCATGCATTTACAATATCGGCTCGCCGGACAGCTACAGCGAACTGTGCGTGTATCTCAAAAAAGGGTTGGAGATGACGCGCGCGCAGCTGGGCGGGCTGCTCATTAAAATTCAATATGCGCGCAATGAAATGGAGTTTGTGGCGGGCATGTTTCGCATGCGCGGGCCGTATGTGGATATTTTCCCGCCGTATGGGCTCAATGCCGTGCGCGTGGAAATCAAAGGCAAAACGATTGCCGGCGTGTATGAAATCCACCCTATTACCGGCCATGTGGTGGCGGAGCTGAATGAAGCGTGGGTGTATCCTGCCAAACACTTTGTGGTCAAAGACGAAGACCGCGAACGCGCGCTGGACCAAATCCGCCTGGATCTGGCCAAACGACATGCTGAGCTGCAGGCGCAGGGCAAAGAGCTGGAAGCCTACCGCTTAAAACAGCGCACCGAATATGATTTGGAAATGCTGCAGCAGGCGGGCTTTTGCCCGGGTATAGAAAACTATTCCCGTTATATGGACGGGCGCTCTCCGGGCCAGCGGCCTAACTGTCTGATAGATTATTTCCGCAAGTATGAGCAGTTTTTAATGGTGGTGGACGAAAGCCATGTGGCCCTGCCGCAGGTGCGCGGCATGTTTAATGGGGACCGCTCCCGCAAGCAAATGCTGGTAGATTTTGGCTTCCGCCTGCCTTCGGCTTTGGACAACCGCCCGCTGAAATTTGACGAGTTTGAAAGTTTGCTTCCCTCCACCATTTTCGTTTCCGCCACGCCGGGGCCGTATGAGTTGCAGGCCAGCGGCGGCGAGGTGGTGGAGCAGGTCATTCGCCCCACGGGGCTGGTGGACCCCAAAGTAACCGTGCACCCCAGTGCCGGGCAGATAGACCATTTGCTGGAGAAAATTCAAGAGCATATTGGCAAAAAACAGCGCACGCTGGTGCTGTCTATGACCAAAAAAACGGCGGAAGATTTAAGCGCGTTTTTGATAGAAAAAGGCGTCAAAACCCGCTACTTGCATTCCGATATTGACGCGCTGGAGCGGGTGGAAATTTTAAAACAGTTCCGCCAAGGCGTCTTTGATGTGCTGGTGGGCATTAACCTGCTGCGCGAAGGGATAGATATTCCGCAGGTGGGGTTGGTGGCTATTTTGGGAGCCGACAACGAAGGCTTCCTACGCAACGCTACTACGCTGATTCAAATTTCCGGCCGCGCCGCGCGCAACGTAGGCGGCGAGGTGGTGCTCTATGCCGACCGCGAAACGGAAAGCATGAAATATGCCTTGGGGGAAATGAACCGCCGCCGCGCTATCCAAGAAGCCTACAATAAAGAGCACCACATCACCCCGCGTACCATTGAAAAAGCCGAAGTGGAGCTGAAAGAGTTTGAAGACAGCACCAAAAACGAAGGTTTAGGCATTCTGCATTCCGCTTTGCCGGTACCTACGGCGAAAAATATACATAAAATCGCCCAGGAGCTGGAGCGGCAAATGCGTGAAGCCGCCGATAATTTAAACTTTGAGCTGGCGGCGGACTTGCGCGACCGTTTGTTTGAAATCAAACAAATGAAATTAAAATAAACCGCGCGTCTTTTTGACGCGGGCTTTGCTGTTTTGGGGAGGCCCTGTCCCGGTGCCAGGCTTTCTCTTCTGCCGGCGGCTTTGGCGTAAGTCCCCGTGCAGAGGCCGTCTTAAGCCGGAGTGTTTGACCTGGTGTGTGCATGGGGCGTTTTAGCCGAAGGTTTGGAGTGTTTCTGCGCAAAATCCCTGCCTATTTTACCGGCCCAGCCATTGAGGCGGCTGTTTGGGCGCGTTCATGCTATCAAAAACAAATAGGTGCGGCGTACAGCGTATGATTTCTGGAGTAACGTTTTCTCATCATATCCCGGTGCGGTATTTTGCCCCACACAGGCTTAATTGTTAAAATATATTTATGCAAGAAATTACCCTTTCTTTGCCATGCGTCAGCCGCATGGTAAGCGTAGACGTGCTAGACAGCACACAGGATTTGGCCCAAGAGCTGGCTCTGCAGGGCTGTGAAGCCAACACGCTGGTGCTGGCCTATGAACAGACCCAAGGCCGCACCCGCGAAGGCAAAGCTTGGCCCGCCGCGCGCGGCGGCGTATATTTTACATTGGTATTACACCCCGCCCAAACGGAACAGGCAGAACAAACCGCTTCCCGGGCAGCTGCCTGCGCTGTAGCGCAAGCTTTAAAAGATTTGTTTGATTTTAAAACCAGAACAACCTCTGCTGGTGATGTGAAGGTGTGGAACGCCAAGACGAAAAACTGGCAGAAAATAGCGGGTGTGCTGTGCCAAAGCATGCTGTCTTTGGACGGACGCATTTGCTTGCTTTTGGGCGTGGGAGTACATGTCAATAACAAGCTGCCGCCTGCCGCCGGCGCCGCCAGCGTCAAAAAACTGTTAGGCCGGGAGATAGACCCGGAATGGGTACTGCAGGAAACGCTGGAGAATTTTTGGCAGCAGTACGCGCCCGGGCAACAGCTATAAATAATAAACAAAACCCCCGCTTTTCGGCGGGGTTTTATTCGGTTTCAAATCCCGGCGCGGCCGGGGTGTTTTATAAATACTTTTCATAATAAACCCCGGGACAAGCCCGGGGAATTTTTATAAATAAATACAATTTTCGGCTGGGGCGGGTTTTATGCATCGCCCAAGCATTGTTTGACTTTAATCACCAGTTCTTTCAAAACAAATGGCTTGGCGCAAAACGCTTTAACCTGCGGGAAAGGCTGGAACATGTGTTCCGACTCCACCAAAGCAGAGGTAACAATCACGGGAATGCCGCTCAGTTCGTCGTCTTGCTCCATGATAGAAGCCACGGCGCGCCCGTCCAGCCCCGGCAGCATTACGTCTAAGAGCACCAAATGGGGGCGGATTTCTTTCATGCGCGCAATAGCGTCTCTGCCTGTTTGGCAGGTGTGCACTTCATACCCTTCTTTTGCTAGGACCATCGTCAACAACTGTAAAATGGTCAATTCATCTTCTACGATTAAAATTCTTTTTTTCATTTTGTATCACCCTAGGTTATTTTATTATACTTTTTTATATGACAAAAAAAACCTTTGGCGCGCGAACTTGGAAAAATATGCTCGCATTTTCAGAGCCGTTTTTTAAACGTGGCGAAACGGTGTTGACGGGGTTTTCCGGAGGACCGGACTCGGTATGTCTGCTTCATTTTCTGCATTATTTGTCTGAAAAAAAACATTTTGAATTGGTGGCGGTGCATGTCAATCACGGCCTGCGCGGTGCAGCAGCAGAGGCAGACGCGCGTTTCTGCCGCACGCTGTGCCGGCAAATGGGCATTACGCTTTTAACTTATAAAAAGGCGGTGCGCGCTTTGGCAAAAAAACTGGATTTAAGCATAGAGCACGCCGCGCGCAAAGCCCGCTACGAAGCCTTTGTACAGGCCGCCAAAAAAACGGGTGCAACCAAAATTGCACTGGGGCACCACTTAGACGACCAGGCCGAAACCGTACTGCTTAATTTGCTGCGCGGTACGCGCGCGGAAGGGTTGTGCGGCATTCCGGTGCGCCGCGCGCTTACTAAAAATACGGAAATTGTGCGCCCGCTTCTGTGTATCACACGCTCAGAGGTGGAAGAGTATTTGCAAGTAAACGACCTGCCCTTTGTGACGGACCAAACCAATTTGGACGACGCTTATACCCGCAATTGGATACGTCATCAGCTGCTGCCGCTTTTGGAGCAGAAACAGCCCAAAATCCGCCAGCATTTGGCCGGTATGGCGGCGCAATTGGCGGACAAACTGCTATGAATTCTCCCACGCATAAAGTAGAAAAACTGCGCGTATGCCCGCCGCAAGAGAGCTTTGAGAACACCTTGTTTTCCGCCTGTGATTTTGCCGGGGCGGATTTGGCGGGCCTTCGCTTTGAGGACTGTGTGTTTGAGGACTGCCGCCTTAGTAATGCGCGCATTTGCGGCACGGTGTTTAACGGCGTGCGTTTTGTGCGCTGCCCCATGGAGGGGCTTAACTTTTTTGAGGCGTATGGCCTGGTGATGGCGGTGTCTTTTGAAGCGTGCGCGCTGGATTTTTGCTCTTTTCACGGCCTGTCTTTAAAGAAAACCATGTTTAAAAACTGCAGTCTGCGCGCGGCGGTGTTTACGCAGACAGATTTGACGGGGGCCACTTTGGAGCGGTGTGATTTGTCCCGCGCGGTGTTTCACAAAACCCGGCTGGACAAGGCGGATTTGTCCACTTCCTATCATTTTGTCATAGACCCGGATGACAACTCCCTTAAGAAAACGCGTTTTTCAGCTCTTAATCTGGCCGGTCTGTTGGAAAAATACGATTTGGAAATAGAGTAAACGCTATTTATTGAGTACCGCGCGTAGCGGACGGAAAAAATCGGCCCGCGCGTATTTTTCTATCCATGGCGTGTGCCCACAGCGCGGCAAAATAATTTCCGTAAACGGCACCTGCAGACGCGTCAGCGGCGCGCTGACACCTTGGGGCGGGTGTGGGTCTTGCTCCCCGTGAATAAGGGTGATGGGGAAGCTGAGCATTTGCACGGCCTTTAAAAGCGTGCCTTGGGCGCGCAGAGCCGCGGCCTGTGGCCACACCGAGGTAAAAATTTGCTCATCTGCGGGCGGGATTTCCAGTTCTTCTTCCAGCGGGCACACATTGTCTGCTTTTTGGGCCAGCAGGTCCAGGGTATGCAACGCTTGGCTGTGGCCTGGGGCGGAGGGGTCTTGCAAAGTGTCCAGCGCCAGGCGGAAAGCGGAGCGCTCTTTTTCAGACAAATTAGCCAGCCGTCTTTGATTGATTATTCCGGCGTAGCTTTCTTCCAGCGGCGGGCAGCCTATCCAGATAAGGGATTGAATTTGCTGCGGGTGCTGCGCCGCATATAATAAAGACAGCCACGCCCCCCACGAATGCCCAATCAGCGTCAGCGGCGTTTGGGCAAAATCCCGTATTTGCTCTTCCAGCTCTTCTATTAGCGCAGAGATAGACTTTTTGCTCTGCCACGGCTCCAGCACCCCAATATATTGGCCCAGCTCTTGGCAGGCGCCTGCCACGGAGCCCGCCGCCCCCGGCCCCCCATGCAAGAAAAGAACATGAAAAGGCGCTTTGCCATAGCGGCGTATCATCGTTTGCTCCTAGGGTTTTTGCCCGGGGCGGTGCCGGCTTTTGTGCGCGGCAACAGGGTGCGTTTTTTTGCGGCGTGTGTTTGACCGGTTTGCGGGTTGGCTGTGCCCCGACTTTTATGTGCGGCGCGTTGAACGGGCTTTGGGTGTAAAAGCGTTTGCTTTTTGGCGACATGACGCCGGCCTGTTTGCTTGGGGGGGTGGCTTTGTTTTGCGCGGGAAGCGTTTGCGGACAATGTTTCTTCCTGCAAAGCCGGGTGAATGCCAAAACGGGTGATGCAAAAATCATATTTGACGGGGTCCTGTGGGCAGAAGCGGGCTAAAGAGCGGGTAATCTCCAGCGCGGTTTTCATGTCTGCGCTGTTTCTTTTTGTCAGGCCCAGCCAGCGCGCACAGCGGTGCATATGCACGTCCAGCGGCACGATTAACAGGCGCGGCGGCACCTGCCAGCCGCCGGGGTCCACCTCGTCTTGGCGCACCATCCAGCGCAAAAATAAATTGAGCCTTTTAAGCGCGCTGCCTTTTTGGGGGTCCGGCACCAAACTGCCGCCGGCGCCGGCCTGGCGCAGTTGGGCGGCAAAGTTTTTTAAAGCGGAGCAGGCGGTGCGGTCCGTGTCTTTAAGTCCGCTTGTAAAACACGTCTCCAACGTGCCATAGCGGCGCAGGATTTTTTGTATAGAGAGCAAAAAGTCCGCCAGTTCCTGCGCGGTAGTAAAGCGGTATTTAAAATGCTTAAAATCCCGCCGCAGCTTTTGCGGGGTGGCGGCTAGTATATATGTGCGTGGAAGGGGCATGATGGCAAAAAGCTTTTGCAGATTTTTTAAAATAGCTTGGACGTTGCCATAGGCAAAGCAGGCGGCTAATAGGGCCCCCACTTCCCGCTCGCGCACATCGGCGGGCCATTGGCGCAGAAATTCCAGCGGGTCGGGGTGGAGCAGGCCGCGGCGGTTGTATTGATTATAAAGGGCGTCAAAAAAAGCTTTATTTTTACGCATACGCCTATTGTATCAATTTGATAATATATACATAATGATTTCACGCGTGCTTGCTTTTGCCGCTTCCCGCGGCATAAAACCAACGGAGCTGACGTATAATTCCGCCGAAGTAAAAGCGGGATATGTCTTTTTTGCGCTCAAAGGCGTGCACCACGACGGCAATTTGTTTATAGATGACGCTGTGAAAAAGGGTGCGGCGCTGATTGTGTCGGCCCAGGCGCCAAGCCGGGAATATGGGGCGGCTTATTTTCATTCCGACGATATGGACCGGGATATGGCAGACGCCGCCTATGAATTTTATAAGCGGCCTTCGGACGCGCTGTGCATTACCGGCGTGACGGGCACCAAAGGCAAGACCAGCATTTCCTACTTGGCTGAAGCGGCCCTGCAGCGCGCCGGGAAAAAAGTGTCCGTGCTGGGCACGGTCAATTACCGCATTAACGGCAAGGCAGTGCAAGAGGCACCAAATACCACGCCGCTGGCGCTGCCGCTGTTTAAACTGCTGCGCCAAATGCAGGACGCACACACAGAGGCGCTGGTGATGGAAGTGTCTTCCCACTCCTTAGAGCAGCAGCGGGTGCGGCATATCCATTTTGATACGGCGGTATTTACCAATTTACAGCGGGACCATTTGGATTTTCACCACACATTTGAAAACTATTTTGCCGCTAAGAAAAAACTGTTTGAAGAGCTGCTTTCTGCTGATAATACCAAGCCGCACAAAACCGCCATCATCAATGCAGACGACCCCTACGGGCAGCGTCTGATAGAAATGCTGCGGGGCCATGTGCGCCTTATTACATACGCTTTAGACAGCCCGGCGGATTACCGCGCGGCGGATATTGCAGAGAGTCTGAGCGGCACCGCATTTACCGTAAACGGCCTGCCAGGCAAAATCCATTTATTGGGCCGGCATAATGTGTATAATGCTTTAGCGGCTTTGTGTATTGCCATAGCCAATGGGGCCGATGAAAAAACCGCGCTTTTGGGGCTGGCGGATTTGCCGGGTGTGCCGGGCCGTATGGAGCGTATAGACGAAGGGCAAGATTTTTTTGTATTTGTAGATTTTGCCTATACTGATGAGTCTTTGCAGCGGGCGTATCAAACGGTGAAACATTTTAAATCCGGGCGCATTATTACCGTATTTGGCTGCGGGGGCGACAGGGACCGCACCAAACGCCCGTT
Source organism: uncultured Elusimicrobiales bacterium (assembly GCA_944326725.1). Classification (GTDB taxonomy): domain Bacteria; phylum Elusimicrobiota; class Elusimicrobia; order Elusimicrobiales; family Elusimicrobiaceae; genus Avelusimicrobium. The sequence goes on from CALVFA010000057.1 coordinate 38,396, forward strand.
GATGGGCCATACCGCTTGCGCCAATAGCGACTGGGTGTTTTTGACCAATGACAACCCGCGCACCGAGGACCCACGGCAAATTTTTGCCGATATAGAGAAAGGAATGGACGGATTTTCTAATTATGAAGTGGAGCCGGACCGCCGCGCCGCTATTTATAAAGCCATAGCCAAAGCGCAGGCCGGAGATATAGTTATTATTGCCGGGAAAGGCCACGAGCAAACCCAAAAGATAGGCCACGAGGTGTTGCCTTTTTCGGACCAGCAAACCGCGCGTGAAGCAATAAGGGGGAGAGGTGTTTAAACCAGAAAAGTTTTTAGGCCAAAAAGCTTGTGTATTGGGTTTTGGACGCAGCGGCCGGCAGGCGGCTGCGCTATTGGCGCGGCACGGGTTTGAAGTGTTGATTAGCGAAGAGCACACCCTGCCCCAGGCGGCGGAGGCAGATTTGCCTGCTCAGGTGGAAGTGGAAACCGGCGGGCACAGCGCGCGGGTGTTTGAGTGCGGATTTATTATCAAAAGCCCGGGCATATTCCCTAAAAGTGCGGTACTCAAAGAAGCGCGCAGGCGCAAAATTCCGGTGTTTTCCGAGTTGGAAGTGGCCTTGGCTTTTGCCCCCAAAGATATTTGCGTGCTGGCGGTCAGCGGCACCAACGGCAAAACGACGACCACCACTTTGCTGGGGGAAATTTTAAAAGAATATTGCGCCCGCCAGGCGCCCAAACGCCGCGTATTTGTGACGGGTAACATCGGCGCGCCCGTATCTGCGGCGGCTGATGAGCTAAAGCCCAGAGATTTTTTAGTGATAGAAGTGTCCAGCTACCAGCTGGAAGACAGCTCTTTTTTCCGCCCCAAGGTGGCGTGTTTGTTAAATATCACGCCGGACCATTTGGACCACCACGGCGGCATGGAAAATTACATTAAAGCCAAAGCGCGGCTGTTTAAAAACCAGCGCAGCAATGATTTTGCCGTACTCAACGGCGGTGATGAATATTGCGCGCGGCTGGTACCTGCTATAAAAGGGGAGTTGAGCGCTTTTTCGGCTCAGCCCAACCATGTGTTAAAGACAGATGTTTTTTTTGACGGAGATGAAATTATCTTCAGCGAAGGACACCACCTGCGCCCGCCTAAACTAAAAGGCATTCATAATATAGAAAATGCGATGGCCGCGGCATTGTGTGCGCTGGCGGTGCGGGTGCCGGCGGATATTATCCAGGCGGTGTTTGACCGCTTTGAGCCCATGGAGCACCGCATAGAGCCGTTTGCTTATCACCGCGGGGTAGTGTATGTGAATGATTCCAAAGCCACCAATTTAGATTCCACAGTGATTGCGCTGAAGTCTTTTGACAAAACGCCGCATATTTGGCTGATTTTGGGCGGGCGCGACAAAGGGGCTTCCTATGAAGTGCTGCTGCCGTATTTGAAAGCCTACTGCAAAGAAGTGCTTAGCGTGGGGGAATGTATGGACAAAATAGAGCGTGAACTAAAAGGGCAGTTCCCCATTACGCGCTGCGGCACGTTGGACAAAGCGGTGGATTTTGCCATGGCCCGCGCCAAAAAAGGAGATGTGGTGCTCTTGTCTCCGGCGTGTTCATCTTTTGACCAGTTTAAAGATTATGAAGAGCGCGGGCGCGTGTTTAAACGCATCGTCAATGAGCGTGTAAAACAAGAGCGCATCGGTTTATAATGGTATACATAAAATCCCCGGGGTGTGACCCGGGGATTTTGTTTTAAAGGGGCCGGAGCTTGCCTCAAATCAGATATTAAACACAAAAAACCGCCTTTTAGAGGCGGTTTTTGCGTTTGCACACTCAAATTTTATTTTAACCCGTATAAATCCAATGCGTTTTGGGTGGTAATCTCGGCCAGTTTTTCCACCGGGATATTGAGATAATCCGCCACCCATTGCGCAATGAGCGGGATATTGGAAGGGTCGTTTCGGGTGCCGCGCTTTCCCTGCGGGGAGAGATACGGGCAGTCCGTTTCCAGCACCAGTTTATCGGCGCCGGCTTTTTTGACCGCTTCGCGGATATATTCATTTTTCTTGTAGGTAAAACAGCCGTTTATGCCCAAAAGAAGCCCATAGTCTAATGCTTTTTTTGCCTCTTCATACCGGGCGGAAAAACAATGCAGCACGCCCGGGTATTTGCCGGGAGCGGGCTGCCAGCTGTGTTTTAATAAATCAAAAGTCTGCTCATAGGGGGTATAATCTTCCCCTTCGCGCCGCACATGCAGAACAATCGGCTTTTGCACCTGGGAGGCAAAGGCCAGCATTTCTTCAAACACGCGCAGCTGTATGTCCTGCGGGCAGGCGTGTAAATAGGCGTAATCTAGGCCGATTTCCCCTACCGCCGCCGCGTGCGGATTTTTAAACAGCTCTAAAAGCTGCTGGCGCGCTTGCGGCGTATAGGTTTGCGCCACTTGGGGGTGCACGCCTAAGACGGCCGCGGTGTGAAGCGGATATTGGGCGCACAAATCCAGCGCAGGCTGCCACTCGGCGGTTTCACAGCCAATTTCTATAAATTTATATACGCCGCTTTCAAAGACGCGCCGGATAACTTCGGCGCGGTCTGCGTCAAACGCTTCGTCGTTTATATGGGCGTGGGAATCTATAAATTGCATATATCTATTTTAGCTTTTTTGGCAGGCTTTTTTAGAGGGGCTTGTATTGTTTTTTTTTTGATAAATTTTGCTTATGAGCAAAATTTATCAAAACACAATTCCTACTATAAAAACACCAATAAAGCATGATTTTGGCGGTTTTACACTCATAGAGCTTTTGGTGGTAGTGCTGATTATTGGTATTTTGGCTGCCATTGCGTGGCCGCAGTATCAAGTGGCAGTGGCAAAGGCGCGTTATGTCCGGGTGATGCCCATGTTAACCCATTATAAACAAGAACAGGAAGTATTTTTTATGAATAATGGGCGCTATGCGGAAACTTGGGAAGAAATTATTGCGTTGCCAGAAGGGGCAGAAAAGCGAGGAGATAATTCTTTTTATTGGAATAAGATATATTGGTATCTTTCCTCTGCTATCGTGATTGCTGCATTGGGAGATTATGCCAAATTGGAATATCGTGTGGATTTTGATAATGTCCCTGGTTCAAAGGGGAGAACTTGTGTGGCTTATGATATTAATAAGATTGCGGGACGTGTTTGCAGAAGCTTAGGCGGAATTGAAATCAATACTGGCAGTGCTACAAATGGCACATATGTTGTGTATCGGTTACCATAAGTCTAATCCAAAACAATACTTGCTCTTTTGTGAGACCCTTTCTATACTCAGTAGAAAGGGTTTTTTGTTGGTCTTTGACTAGGGAATTTGTTTTTAAAATTAGCAATCTAAAAAAGGGGTTGACAAAAATAAAATAATAGGCTACAATATTAGCAGGCCAAAATAAAGAGTGCTAAAATAAAACCATTCTTTTAGATGGAAACGGACGAAAAATATGCGAATATTAAAGCCGGAAATAGCCAAAGAAAGAAAAGAAAAAATCCTGCGCTGGGTAGTGCAGCAGTTTGTAGAAAACCGCCGCCCGGTGGGGTCGCAGCTGATTGCGTCCAGTGCGCTGAAAGATATTTCCAGCGCCACCATTCGCAACATTATGAAAGATTTGGAAGAGGAAGGATACCTCTACCAGCCGCATACGTCCGGCGGCCGTATCCCGACCGACAAAGCCTACCGCTATTATGTGGATTATTTGACCGGTGTGCAGCGTATGGCGGCCCAAGAGCGTGAACGCATTGAAAAACAATACGATGAGCGCGTTAGCGAGCTGGACAATGTCATGGTGCACACTTCGCGCCTGCTAGCGCGTCTGTCGGGGGCGGCTGGGTTTGTATACGCCGCCAGCGTAGAGGACCAGGTGGTCAAGCGGTTGGATTTTTTGCCCATTGGCCCGGGGCTGATTTTGGCGGTATTGGTAACCGAATCCGGCTTGGTGCGCCATTGGCCGGTGCGCTTGGGGTATGATTTGGCCCCCGCCAAATTGCGCCTGCTGAGCAACTTTATTAATAGTGAAATAGAGGGTATGACGCTCAAAGACGCACAGCGTTTCCTGTGGCAATATATAGAATCGGGCCACCGCGAAATTGCCGACGTGGCAGACCTGGCGGTGCAGGTGCTTAAAGATATGCAAAAGCCGCAGGCTTCCGCCGAAGAGCTGTATGTGGAAGGCATTGGCCGCATGCTGGCTAACACTGAAGAGACCGACTATGAGGACCTCAAACAAATGATGAGCGTGGTGGAAGAGCGCCAGCGGCTGTCCGGTTTATTGGCGGAGAAAATGGAAGATTTGCGCCGCAGCGGCAAGCAGGTGGCGGTCAGCATTGGCAGTGAAAATGAACTGAAGGAATTGCAAAATGTCAGTATTGTGTCTTCCGCTTACCGCGTGGGGGACAAAACCGTAGGCATGCTGGGCATTATCGGCCCCAAGCATATGCAATATACCAAAGTGATGTCTTTGGTCAAATTTATGGGGGACCTATTGGAAGGCAGCATCAACGCGTGGAACGCGCTGCCGGACAAGGAAGAAGATTATGAGTAAGAAACACCACAAACACACCGACGGACTCACCGAACAGGAAGAGCAAGATTTGCCGGCTGATTACGAACCGGAAATAGAGGCGCAGGAAGAACAAGACGCCGCGCCCGCCCCGCAGCAGCCGGACTATTACGAAAAATATGTGCGCTTAAGCGCGGATTTTGAAAATTTCCGCAAACGCACCGAACGCGAAAAAGCGGCCCTGCTCGCATACGGCAAAAAGGATTTTGTAGAGAAGTTATTGCCCGCCTACGAAGTGCTTTTGCGCCAACAGCAGAATATGCAAAAGCAAGCCGCAGACAAAAAAACCTCAGAAGAGCTGAAGAATTTATTGGGGGGCTTAAACATGGTGCTGGGGGAGATGGACAAAGCCTTTAAGTCCGAGGGTATAGAGCGTATGGACGTGATGGGCAAGCCCTATGACCCGCAGACCTCGGAAGCGATAGCGGTTATCCCCGCTAAGGCAGAGCAAGACGGCGTTGTGCTGGAAGTGGTGCAAATGGGATTTATGATGGACGGAAAGGTATTGCGTCCGGCCCGGGTAGTGGTCGGAAAAGCGGAGGAAGAAAACAAAAAAGAGTAAGCATAAGCAGTAAAACAGTATAAGCAGTAAAAACAATTTAACTATTTTCAAACAGTAAGGAGAAAAACATATGGCTAAAATTATTGGTATTGACTTGGGTACTTCCAACACCGCCGCGGCGGTTATGGAAGGGGGCAGAGGGACCATTATCCCTTCCGCTGAAGGCAGCTCCATCGGCGGCAAAGCGTTCCCGTCTTATGTAGCGTTTACCAAAGACGGTCAGCGTTTGGTGGGTGAGCCGGCCCGCCGGCAGGCTATTGCCAACCCGGAAGGTACGGTCACTGCGTTCAAACGCAAAATGGGGGAAAATTACAAATATAATCTGCGCGGTCAGGAATTTACGCCGCAGCAACTCTCTGCTTTTGTCTTGCAGAAAGTGAAAAAAGACGCAGAGGCTTTTTTAGGCGAACCGGTGGAAAAGGCCGTCATCACCGTGCCCGCGTATTTTAACGATAACCAGCGCCAAGCCACCAAAGACGCCGGCCGCATTGCCGGGTTGGAAGTGGTGCGCCTCGTCAATGAGCCGACCGCTGCTGCTTTGGCTTTTGGTATTGATAAAGCCGGCAAAGAGCAAAAGATTTTGGTCTTTGACTTGGGCGGCGGTACACTGGATGTAACCATTATGGAAATGGGCAAAGAAGGCACCTTTGATGTGCTGTCCACCTCCGGCGATACACAGCTGGGCGGTACGGATATGGACAATGCCATTATTGCCTGGATGGTAGATGAATTTAAAAAGAGCACCGGCATTGATTTGTCCGCTGACAAACAGGCCCAACAGCGCCTCAAAGAAGCGGCCGAAAAAGCCAAGATTGAGCTGTCCACCACCATGGAAACGGACATCAATCTGCCCTTCATCAGCGCCGACAGCACCGGCCCCAAACACCTGGAGCTCAAACTATCCCGCGCCAAACTGGAAAGCTTGGTGGACGGCATTGTTAAACGCTGCGGCAAGTCTATTGACCAGGCTTTGTCTGACGCCAAGCTGTCTGCTTCCGGCGTGGACCGCATTATCTTGGTCGGCGGCCCGACCCGTATGCCGATTGTGCAGAAATATGTGGAAGACCACGTGGGCAAGAAAATTGAACGCGGCATTGACCCGATGGAATGCGTGGCTATCGGTGCCTCTGTGCAGGCCGGTATTTTGACCGGGGAAGTGAAAGACGTGCTCTTGTTGGACGTGACCCCGCTGTCTTTGGGCTTGGAAACCTTGGGCGGCGTGTGCACGCGCCTCATTGAGCGCAACACCACGATTCCGGTGCGCAAGACGCAGATTTTCTCTACGGCTTCGGACAACCAGCCTGCCGTGACCATTAACGTCTTGCAGGGTGAACGCCCGATGGCAAAAGACAATGTGCCCCTGGGCAAATTTGACCTTGACGGCATTCCGCCCGCTCCGCGCGGCGTACCGCAGATTGAAGTGACGTTTGATATTGACGCCAACGGTATTTTGAACGTGTCTGCTAAAGACCTCGGTACCAATAAAGAACAGCACATTACCATCAGCTCGCCCAACAAACTCAGCGATGCGGAAGTAGAAAAATTCGTCAAAGACGCAGAGAAATTTGCCGAAGAAGACAAAAAGCACAAAGAGTTTGTGGAAGCCAAAAACGAGGGCGACAGCGTACTCTACCAGACCGAAAAGGCCTTGAAAGACTACGGTGACAAAGTGTCTCAAGACGACCGCCTGGCCATTGACCGCGCGCTCAATGATTTGCGTGACGCGCTCAAGACCGAAGACGCCGCCAAAATCCGCTCTGCTAAAGACGCGGCCTTGCAGGCCAGCCAAAAGCTGGGTGAAGCGATGTATAAATCCCAGCAGCAGGCCCAAGCCGGCGCAGCCGGCGCCCAAGCGGGCGCCCAGCCCGGCCCGGACGCGGCCCAGCAGGCAGCCGGCGCTAGCAACGGCGGCAAAGACGACGTGGTAGAAGCCGAAGTGGTAGATAAATAAGCTTGCTAAGCATACCAAAACCCGCCTGCAAAAATGCAGGCGGGTTTTTTGTGGCTGGATGAGGGAGATTTTGCTTTTTGGCAAAAAGTAAATTTAAAAAGGATCGTCAGGGTAAAGGCGCCTAGTCAGCCTGTACTGTTTTATGTGCCAATAGGGCTGTTTGATGTTGTTCTTTGCCGCTTTTATCTGTGGAGAAGAATACAGAGACTTTAGTAAATCTGCGGATTGTCTTTAAACGGGCCGTAGCGTTTGCCGGCGAGCGTTTGCCTGATAAAATGCGCCAGCGTTTTTTGGTACAGGATTGGGCGGTTCATACGGCGGATAATATAGTCTAGGCGTATGCGCTGATAATGGGCTGGCAAGGAGCAAAACTTTTCCCAAAAAGGTTTGTTTTGTTGTAAATCACGCAGCAAAGCGGGAGGAATGACAAAAAGAGCGGGGTCTAAATCCGGCAGTACGGCTTGCCCGGCGGGGGTCATCAGCTCACGGGCTATAGCCAAGCGGGCCTGGTGTTTATTTAACTCACTCCAGCGGCTGTTTGGCCGGCGCGGCGTCCAGCGTTGGCAGGAGAAAGTGGAGTCGTATTTCTTTTTTTGTCCGTCTATCCAACCAAAACAAATGGCTTGCTGCACCGCGTCGCAATAAGCCAGAGAGGGCAAGCCGGAAGATTTGAGCGGATACAAAAGCCAAATTTCTTTTTGGCTTTTATGATTTGCGGTTAACCAATTACGCCACTCGGATCTGGTTTTAGGATAAAAGGTTTGTGTAATGGGCGGCATAAATTTATTTTAACAAAAGAAGCGCCTGAGTATTTGTGGCACCGTGCGCGCAAGGCTGCTAAATTTAATAAAATATATATAAATACGAAACAGAACTATTATTATGCCTACAGCTATGAAAGAAGATTATTATGAGATTTTAGGTATTTCCCGCACGGCCAGCGAAACGGAAATTAAATCCGCCTTCCGCCGCCAAGCCATGAAATACCACCCGGACCGCAACCCCGGCGATAAACAGGCCGAAGAGCAATTTAAAAAAATCAATGAGGCCTTTTCCGTTTTGTCGGACCCTTCCAAAAAACAAATGTATGACCAGTACGGCCACGCCGGCGTAAATACCGGAGCGGGCGGCTTTAACGGATTTAATGCTTCCGGCTTTGCCGATGTGGGCGATATTTTTGGCTCTATGTTTGGCGATATTTTCGGCGGAGGTTTTGGCTCTGCGCGCGGCGGCAAGCCCCGGGCCCAGCGCGGGGAAGATTTAAAAGTAGATGTGGATTTGACTTTAGAGCAAGCCTACAGCGGGCTGGAAAAAGAAGTATCTTACACCCGCGTGGACCACTGCGCCGTGTGCGGCGGCAGCGGGGCCGAAGAGGGCAGCTCGGTCAAAACGTGCCGCTCCTGTAACGGCAGCGGCAGCGTAGTGTACCGCCAGGGTTTTTTTAGTATGCGCCAGACCTGCCCGGACTGCGGCGGCAAAGGCACCGTGGTGGAAAAGCCGTGCAAAAAATGCCGCGGCAGCGGGGTGGAGCACGTCAAAGAAAATATTACCGTCAAAATCCCTTCCGGTGTGCGCACCGGCATTACGCTGCGCGTCAATAACGGCGGCGATATCGGCACCAACGGCGGTGGATATGGGGATTTGTATGTAGAAATCCACGTCAAAGAACACAAAATTTTTAAGCGCGACGGGGACAATTTAGTCATAGACGCACAAATTACCTATCCGCAGGCGGTTTTGGGCGGCAGTATCAAAGTGCCTACTATTGAAGGTAAAGAGGTGGAAGTGGATATCCCCAAAGGCACCCAATTTGGCGAGGTGCTTAAAATGCAGGGCTGCGGGATGCCCAAGCTGGGCAAAAAGGGCTTTGGCGATTTGCTGATTAACGTCAAAATAGAAGTGCCCAAACGTCCTACCTCCCGGCAGAAAGAACTGCTGGAAGAGCTGGCCAAAGAAACCGGCGGCAAGAAAAGTTTCTTTGAAAA
>CALVFA010000058.1 GCA_944326725.1 uncultured Elusimicrobiales bacterium
AGCATGGATTTAAAGGTGCGTACTTGTACGGGGTGGCACCGCTGCTCTATCGCAACAACCCGTATTACCAGGCCTACAACCAGCAGCAGGAAGAGAGAGCACAGGCGGTTGCTGCGGAAAAACAAGCCCGTCTGATGCAGCAGACAGCTTGGGAGAGATTCTTCCCTGAGGGAGTATTTGACTCAGAGGCCTTTGGCAAAGTATTCTTGAGCCGTATTCAGACCGGTGTTGTTTTGAGCATGAACGGTTTGGGTGAGATGTTTGACCGTTTATCCAATCAAAATCTGAAAGAATATGCTCTTTCTGTAATTGGTACTGCTTTGTTGCAGGCTAGAGAAGCTATTAAGAAAGATCCTACTGCTATACGGGAAGAAGTATATAAAAAGTATATTTACGATGCTGTTAATGCAGATAAAAAACTGCAGCCGTATAAAGACATTATTTTTGATATCTTGGACTTGAATGCTTTGCAAGCACAGTCTAGTCAGCTTGATATCAGAGCTTTTATCCGCTCTGAACTGCATCGGGCTCAGTTGCGGGCAATAGCTGAGTATAACCGCTCTGTTGTGCAGACTGACTTCGTAAGCCAAGATTTGCTGCAGCAGGAACTTATCCGCACTTTAAGCGCAGAAAAAGTAGATGTTTCTTCTGACCAAATCAGCCGTATCTTGGTTGAAGAGATGAAAAACATCGGTATCAGTGAGGCCATGATCCAAGAGGTCATGAGTGCCTTGCAGCAAAAACAGGCTCCTTTATGGCGCAAAATACGGGTGGCGTTTAATGAACTGACATCTCCGAAAAAAATTGCTCCGTTGACGGAAGCCGAAAAAATGGCTGTGCAGAAGAGCTTGTTGGCTGTACTGATTAAAAATGGCGTTGATGAAGAGTTCTTGCTGAACTATATTAATCAAAACCAAGTAACTCCGACCATTCGCAGCGAAGTTTTAGCTGGCAAAGACGGCAAAGAATACACTAAAGAGCATGCCAACTGGTTGAATTTGTTGGCTGGAAGCAATTTGGCTGTGGCCTTTAGCCAGTCTGATAAAGGAGATTACACTTTCAGCACAGGTGTGGACCGCTATTCTTACGGTGGCAAAATCCTCTTTAAGAGCAGTAAAGACGACAGGGTCCAGGTTCGCGCGACGACGATCTATATTTCCGACAAGAAAATCAAGTTAGGGAAAGATGAAACGTTAGTGCTGGACTCTTACGGTAACGTATACAAGACAAAACCTGGTGCCAAGAAGACGGAATTTGACTACATGCATAATATCCGTGCGACCACGTTTACTTTGCCGGCTTTGTCCAATATGCCGATTGTAGTGCTTACGTCTTCTTTGGATAAGCTGAAAGTCTTAAATTTGGTGTTTGCCATCATGGGTTTTTCCAGCTTAGGGCGTTTCGTAAACTCTCCCATTGAAGCAACATTTGATATTTCAGCTGTTTTGGCTATGGCGTTTGGTACGGGTATTTACTTTACCAACCTGGCAGCTTTGATTTACCAGCCTTTGATTACCAAATATGGGGCTAAACCCATTTTGGTCTTGGCGGCGGCAGAAATTATCTTGGGTTCTTTCCTCCCTTCTTTGGCTGGTATGAGTGGTTTGAATATGTTTGAACCTACGACGGCTCGTTTGATTGCGTTGACCGCCACCTCACTGCTTATTGGTTTGGGTGCGTCTGGTATTCAGCAGATTGCCAACCCGGCAGCTAAAAAGTTACTCAATGGTAAAGATGCTGGTTTTATCACTTCGTCTGGTCAGATGTGGAAGTCTGCTGGTTCTTTCTTTACCTACATGGCATATGGTATAGCTGTAGGTTTGTTAGCCATGCAATGGCCTGCCATGTATTGGTTGATGGGTATCCCGGCCGTGATTGTCACCTCTCTGTTGCTTAAAACAGACTTGCCGTTAGCCGCCCCGCAAAAGAAAGACCCTGCTAAAGCGGCTAATAAGAAAACGAAAGAACAGATTCAACGTGAACGCGCGGTTCTGCAGGCCTTGGCTGATGCCGGAGACAAAGCTGCTGCCTTAGAGTTGAAGACAACGAAAGACTTCTTGAAGGACCCTCGTGTATGGTTGCTGTTCTTGGGCGTCATGTTGTTCTGCGGTGATGAAACCTTGGTCAGCGTTACCACAAAAGGTTTAATGAACGGCTGGATGGCTGATTGGAACTTCTCTTCCATGGCGGCTTTTTTGGCTGAGTCCCTGCCGTGGATGAAAGACATCAGTGCCGCAGATATAGCAGATGCTTTTAGTACGGTGGTGACAGGTATGGTGACTATGTTGCCTGTGCTGTTCGGACGCTTGCTGGCCACTTATCTGTTGAAACGTGAAGGCCAGGTGCCTAATTATGACCAAAAATTCTTGATATGGACAACGGTAATTGCTACTGCTTCTACTGCCATGATCAAGATCTTGGGTCCGGAAGCTGGGTTCTGGAGTGCGGTGCCTTTCGTGATAGCCGCCAACATGGCATTAGGAAACTTCTTCACTTTCAGCTTTAACATAATGAAAAACTATGATAGGACGGCTTATAATAATAAGTTCTCTACGCTGACGGGTACTTTGTCCACGCTGGCTATTATCGGTTGTTTCTTAATTCCGACCATAGCTGCGGCAGTCATACCGGGAAAAACGACTGAGGTCGCCTTTGACCGCTTGATTTTCCCGATGGTACTGATCCCGGCGGCCTTGTTGATGAACTACCGCCACTTGAAAGGAATCAATCCTTTCAACTGGATCCCGGACTTGTCTTCTTCTAATATTGAGAAGATATCTAATAGAGTGGCTGATTCCATCAATGCAGAATTGCAAACTTTAGAAAAGGCTTCCGAAGATCCGGCGATTTCTGCTATTGCCACTCAAAGCTTGTTGGAAATAAAACAGCAGCTGGCAAATGAGTTCGGAATGGATATAAAGACCTTTGAAGAATTCTTGCAGACAGGGCATTCTACCAAAATAGATGCGGCTACTGTTGATGACAAGATCAGAGTCTCCTTTGGGTTGTCTAAGTTTGGTATCAGAAGATTGACCGATGATAACAAGGCTGAGAAAGTTCAAAAGATGATTCAGCAGAACTTGAACGAGCGTATTAATGAGGTATTTGCATCTCATCGCGGTGATGAAGATTTCTTAAACACCGATAATATGTTACCCAACTAAGATTCTAAAGATGTAACGCAAAACGCCCTAGGTAATCTGGGGCGTTTTTTTCTTAGTAAATGTGGGAAAATTTTGTATTTTAGCAGAAAATATTTTGCGAAATGATTTGAAATCAAGGGCTGAAAACTTAGTGTTTATTGGTAATAATTAGTATATTTTTTAATGCGTTTTGCTATGCAAAATTTTTGGTAATAAAAAATATCTTTTCTCTTGTAAAATAAATGAGAAAAAAAGTTCCATTCTCACACGAATAATGTTATAATAAAAACAGAAGTACTTAAGTTTAGTTTGTCTACTGGAGAGTCTCGTCATGTCAAAAATATTAGCTTGGTTTAAGCCGATGCCTCCGGCACCCCGGCTCGAGAACCCTGAAGAAGTCAAAAAACTATATAAATACTGGCGTATTCGTACATTTCTTGCCTTATATATTGGTTATTGTGGTTTCTATTTAACCAGAAAAAATATTTCCCCCGCTTTGCACGTTTTCAGTGAAGAGTTGGGTATTGGTATGGTGGATTTGGGTATCATCGCTGCTACTTTTTCCATTACATACGGTGTAGGTAAGTTGTTCTGTGGTATTTTGGCAGACAAAGCCAATGTTCGTTCCTTTATGGCTATTGGTTTGTTCCTGTCTTCTGTAATTAACCTTTTTTACGGTTCCTTGACCAGCTTGTGGACCCTAGCCTTTTTCTGGGGCTTGAACGGTTTCTGCCAAGCTACCGGTTATCCTCCGGTTGCTAAGTCTTTGGTATATTGGTTTTCTCCTAAAGAAAGAGCTGAGAAATGGAGCTGGTGGTCTTCTTCCCATACGGCTGGTACATTCGCCGCAGGCGCTTTGGTGGCTTTATTGTTGAAATATTGCCCTGATTGGCGTGCCGTTTTCTATGTGCCTGGTATTTTGGGCGTTTTAGTGTCATTATATGTGTTTTGGTCTTTGCGGGATACGCCGGTTTCAGTTGGTTTACCCCCCATTGATGAATACAGAAATGATCCGTTGCCCGTAGTTGTTGAAAAGAAAGAGGTCAGCCAATGGCAAATTTTGAAGAAATATGTTTTTACGAATCCCTATGTGTGGTATCTTTCTTTGGCTTTGTGCTTGGTTTATTTCGTCCGTTTTGGTACGTTAGACTGGGCTACAAAATTTCTCTATGATGCCCGCGGCATTGATAAAGTGCAAGTGGTGTGGTTGTGGAACTTAATGCCTTTGTTTGGTATGCCTGGCGGTATTATTGCCGGTTATTTAGCTACCAAATTCTTTAATGGGCGTTGCGCTCCTATTACGATTATTTATTTGATAGTGCTTTCCGCTTGTATTTATGGCTATTATGTTTTCGCCGGTCCGAATCATATTTGGATGACCTGCTTGTTTATTGCGGCTATTGGTTTCTTTGTTGATGGGCCGCAGGTATTAATCGGCGGTGTAATGCTTTCTCGCGTTACGGCACAAGAATCTGCAGCAGCCGCAGCTGGCTTCAGCGGTTTTTGGTCCTATATCTTAGGAACGGCTGTAGGCGCCAACTTGGGTGCTGCCCTGTTAGTTGAACATTATGGTTGGGGCGGTATGTATGCTGTATGTGTAGCTTGTGCTATTGGCGCTATTGTTTTTGTAGCGATGAGCTGGAAAAAAGAAACAGCTGGCTCAGAAAAATAAAGCTAGTTTAAGTTGATATAAAAAACACCCCGTTATACCACACGGGGTGTTTTTTATAAATACCTTTTAACAGCGTAAAGGACTAGAACATATCGTAGAAAAAGTGAAAATAGAGGTGTTTTATTTTCATCAGAATTTGATATTGTTTATTTATTCCTTTTTTCTTCAGAGACTGGACGTATAGAATACAGATGGAAGCGGAATATGCTTTGGCCATTAAGATAGAAATTATGGCATAATGAAAAAAAGGGTAAGACATATTGAGGAGGTAATCATGCAGACTCAGTATTTCAAGAAATTGTTTTTGCTTTTGTCTTTTTTGTTTGTTTTTACATCTCTTTATGCTAGAGAGATTGTTATTTACCATACAAGTGATATTCACGGATATTATTTTAGCCGAAGCGTAAAAGAAGCTGCCGTTCAAGGTGGTTTTGCCGTGTTAGAAACTCTGTTGCAACGGGAAAGTAACCCCTTTATCCTTTTAGACAGCGGCGATTTCAGCAGCGGCAACAAAGAGGCCAATGATTCTGATGGAAAATACTCCATAGATTTGATGAACCGGGCCGGAACAAGCAAACATAATTTCAAAGGTGCCGGTTATGCGGCATTGACTATAGGCAATCACGACAGCGATTTTGGCGACGAGCGTCTGGGGCGTACTTTGAGCGCTTTTAATGGAGATGTTCTGTCGGTTAATTTGGAAGGTTTTACCATTCCGGGCAAAAATGTAAAACCTTTTGCGGTCTATGTGCTTGACGGAGTAAAAGTGGCCGTCATTGGGTTTTCGTTGGAAGGCCCGGGGATGAGAGGCATGAAATTGCGACAAATGACGGAAAAGGACTGGACGGCAATCATGCAGGAAGTGCTGGCTGAAAACCCGGCAGTAATTGTCTTGCTGGCGCATGATTCGGTGGGAGATCCGCGCAAACCCTCTGTGTTGCTCCCTACTTTGCGTAATATGCCTCTTTTACGGGATCATACAGATCTCTTTTTAGGAGGGCATGCTCATATTTTGCATAATGCCTATCCTTTGGGAGAGGACGGCCCCCTCTTTGTAGAAAGCGGCTCTATGTTGGAAGGTGTCAGCCGCATTCTATTGGATATAGATGATAAGACCAATACTCTGCGTTCCATAAAAGCGGAATATATTCCACTTTTGGAAAAAGAAATTCCTCCTGACCCGGACACAAAAGCTATATTGGATCAAATTGAAGATGTATCTTTGCGTCAGCCGTTTGCGTTTGTACCTGCGTTGTTGCCGCGCTATCCGGGTCCAGGTGAGAGTGCAGCCCCTCTTGCCCGGATTATAGCCGAAGAAATGTATCAATGGGTGTCAGAAAGAGAAAAAATAGATTTTGCTCTGTTTCAATTACCTGGTATTCGTCGGGATCTTCAGCCAGGTATATTGACCGGGCGGGATTTGGTGGAATTACTGCCTTATAATGAATATGTTTCTACTTTTGATATCACGGGGAAACATCTTAAACGGGCTATTGCAGAAAGTATCCGCCGTGATGACAGAGGTGACTACTCTTTATTTTCTTATTCGGAAAATGTCCGTTTTTCCTATAAATATAACCCCAAAAATACGAAAAATCCGGTAAAGATTAAATCTTTGAGAATAAACGGGAAAAAAGTCAAAAATTCCCGCATTTACCGGGTGGCTGCCATATCCCATATTCCGCAGGGATTTTTTGAGGGTCCCCCCTTTAAAGTAACTAACGGAAGACAAAAGATGTATGAAGAAAAAACCAGCGGGGGCTTATTGCTGGATGCAGTAGGCGACTTGCCTGGGGACAGCCCCCAAGAGCGTCATTTAACGGCGCCTCAGGGCGTGCAAATTCAGTTGCTGGATTAAAATCCACTGGTTTTTAAAAATCCCTCTCTTTAACGAGAGGGCTTTTTTATTAATAGCTCTCTTCTTAAGCTTCGAACGGGAGCCTAGAGTCTAAAGTCGGGGGCTCTGCCCTCAAACAAAGTCCTCTTTCAGAGGAGTGGGTAGGTAAAATAAAGCAAAGCAGAGATCTTGAAATCAAAGTCTCGGAATATGATCCCGGGTCTTTGCATAAAAGAGAGGCCCCCTCTGCCTACTGATAAAACGTAAATTTGACAACAGTTATTCTTCTGCCTATAAAAATCCCCGGTATTTAACTGACCGGGGATTGGACAATACTTTACAACGCGGCAAATTACGCTTTAATGATATAGAGCAGGTTCGTTTCACCGGAGCGGCCAAACGGAATACCAGCCGTAACTACGATTTGCTGGTCTTTTTTGACTAAACCGCTTTCCAATGCGGCCCGGCTGGCTTCTGTTGAGATATCATCAAAGCTTTCCAAATCTTTGACTACCACCGAGGTTACCCCCCACACAAGCGCCATATGCCGCGCCGTAACGATTTTGGGAGTTAGGGAAAGTATGGGTACCCCAGGGCGGAATTTGGCCGTTTTAAGCGTGGTTTTGCCAGAATCTGTGAAATTGACAATCATATTGGCTGTTTGTACGGCGCGTGCGGCAATACCGGCGGCTATGGTAATGGCGGTTTCGGCATTGCGGTTGGCAATCTCATCTTTGCGTAGCAAATTGCGGTGGTAGCGTTCGTCGCTTTCCACAGTGCAGATAATGCTGTGCATGGTTTTGACGGCTTCTACGGGGTGTTTGCCTGCGGCGGTTTCACCGGAGAGCATTACCGCGTCCACTCCGTCATAAACGGCGGTGGCTACGTCAGAGGCTTCGGCGCGGGTGGGTGTGACGTTGTTAATCATGGATTCCAACATCTGCGTGGCAATAATGACCGGTTTGCCGGCTTTGCGGCATTCGTCCACAATGCGCCGCTGCAGTACGGGCACCATTTCGGTGCTTACTTCTACGCCCAAATCGCCGCGGGCCACCATGACCGCGTCAGAAAGAGCCACAATTTCATTTAAATGCTCCACGGCGGAAGGCTTTTCAATTTTGGAAATGATATGGGCCTGGCTGGTCATCAGTTTGCGCAGTTCCAGCAAATCTTCCGGCTGTTGTACAAAAGAAAGACCGATAAAGTCCGCCCCCAGTTTTTCCGCCAGCTTTAAATCTTCTTTGTCTTTGGCAGTCAGGGCGCTGATAGGCAGTTTGACCCCGGGCACGTTGACGCCTTTATGATCGGAAAGTACACCCCCCACCGTAACGGTCGTAAGGGCTGTGCTGTCGGTATGTTCATCAATGCGCAGGCGGATAAGCCCGTCGTTAAGCAGCAGTTCCAGCCCCGGGTGCATGGCTTTGAAAATTTCGGGGTGCGGCAGGGTGACGCGGGTTTCGTCTCCGGGGATACCCGTCATATCCAGCGTAAATTTTTGGCCTTCTTTAAGTGTTACCGCTCCGTCTTTAAAGGTGCCTACGCGCAGTTTAGGGCCCTGCAAATCGCACAAAATGCCCAAACAAACGCCGTATTTCTTTTCCAATGCGCGTATAGCGCTGACGCGGGCCGTCATTTCTTCTTCGGTGCCGTGGCTAAAATTTAAGCGAAATACAGATACCCCCGCCAAAAGCAGCTTTTCCAACATCTCCGGTGTTTGGCTGGCGGGGCCCACTGTGGCGATAATTTTGCAAAAAGAGTTGTGTATTAACATATTTTACCTGTCCTTTCTTAAATTCTTTATATATATTTTATTATTTTTCCCCCCTGTCTGTCATAAGGCGGCCTCTGAGGGAACCGGTCTAACAGGGGGCCTGTCTGTCTTGCTGCGCAATTTGTCATAAGGGACTTAGGAGAGAGAGCACTCTTAGAACCAAAAAGACTAGGAAACGTTATAAGGAGTGTTTGGAGAAGGACACCTCTGACACAAAAAATAAACAAATTTGGACGAGAAGCGGTATAAAGAGCGTCCACGTGGGCAGTCCTAGCCGGCTGGGTCTGCGTGCTTTGTTGCGCAACCTGTCATAATGGACTTTGAAGGGTCTCAGCCCTGACGGGTGGTGCTTCGTCTGCCTGGTTATGCAAGCTCTCTAAGGGGCGTTTGGGCAGTTGGCGGCCTTGGGCGGGGCAAAGGCGCGGTTTTGTTTTACAGACAAATCCAAATGAGTTAAAATAGAAACAATATGAACACTGATTTTGCACCTAAAAAAGATTACTTTTCCCCCATGCACACCGCCGAGCATGTTTTAAACCAGACGATGGTGCGGCTTTTTGGCTGTGAACGCAGCAAAAACGCACATATAGAGAAAAACAAATCTAAATGTGATTATTTTATGGCTGCTGCTCCTTCTGCGGCACAAATAGAACAGGTGGAGCGGCAAGTCAATGAAGTTTTGTCTAAACATTTGCCGGTTACGGCGCGCACCCTGCCGCGGGCACAAGCGGCCCAAATACCGGGGCTGGATATGTCTAAACTGCCGGCCGACGCGGGGGACATGCTGCGCATTGTATTTGTGGGAGATTATGACGCCTGCCCCTGCATTGGCGCTCATGTGGAAAATACGGCCCAAGTGGGGCGTTTTGTCATATCCAGCTGGGATTATCATGACGGGCGTCTGCGCTTGCGTTTTAAATTGGAAGACGTGCCTTTATAAACGGGAGAAAAAGATGATGAAACGTATTGTTTGTGCGGCGGTGCTGATAGGCAGTTTGTTGCCGGTGGCTTTTGGTCAGCAAACCAATACCAAGCGGGGCTGGCAGGTGGTGCTCAACCGGGCCTCTTTGGACCTCTCTTCCACCGATGTAAAAAATGCGCAGGCTTATGAAAATTTCCCGGAGTCTAAATTAAATTCCGATTCCCAACGCGTTGTTAAAGGCCATTTAGACATAAACGCCGATTATTTTGCCCGTCATTTTGTGTGGGGTAATGAGTTGCTTTTGGACTATGGTAAGACTACCCTGAAAAGCTATGACGGAGAGCAAACCACCAACGAAAGCGCCGATACGGTGATGTTTACCTCTTCTTATACGCAGCGTTTGTGGAAAAATGAAACTTTTTTGGGTGGATTTGAAGCGGGCCCCTATGGCTCACTGGCTTATCAGACGGAGTTTAATTCTTCGGACAATACTCCGCTTAAAAAAGTGCTCCGCGCCGCCGCCGGGGTCAAGATTTATGAGGGAAAGTATATTAATAAATTTCACGTGGCGGGCTTTGCCGAAGATGATTTTACTTATAATCCTTCTTCCGTGAAATACGGCTGGGAAACCCATCTGGAAATACAACAGCCTCTGCGTGAAGGGGTAAAAGCCGTCTATTCCGCTATGTTTCGTGATTATTTGTATGAAACGCGCAAAGAACCTACCGACTTAGATTACGTTTTCTCCGCCCAGGCCCGTTTGGATGTAAATGTATGGGGCGAATTAGCCGTTTCCCCCTTTATAGAATATTACACTGCCCAGGCGCGGGCTTTTGGCAAGCGCGGACAGAATTTCTATATTGGCGTATCGCTGAGTTTTAGCCACACCTTTATGGAAGCCCAAAAAATTTAGCTTTTTGTGAATAAAAACGGAGCAAGCAAGCTCCGTTTTTCCTGTATAACAAAATCATTGCTTTAGGTTTACAGAGCGGCTTTTTGGCTGTTTTCCATTTCTAGCAAATACCTTTTTCTTTTGAGTCCGCCCGCATAGCCGGTTAGTTTGCCTCCGGCGCCCACTACGCGGTGGCAGGGAATAAAAATAGGCAGCGGGTTTCGGTGGCAGGCCCCGCCCACAGCCCGCGCCGCACGGGGGCTGTTTAGCCGGCGGGCCAAGTCCCCATATGTACACGTGTGTCCATAGGGTATGCTACGCAGCAACTTCCATACCTGCTGTTCAAAGGCTGTTCCTTCAGGGGCCAGCGGCAAATCAAAATGCTGCCGCTTGCCGGCAAAGTAGGCTTCCAGCTCTTTGGCGGCGCGCCGGAGAAGCGGCGTTTGCTTTTCTTCCAGGCCAGCCGGGGCTTGCGCCGCCTGCAGAAAAAGATGGGTAATTTTCCCCCCGCTTTCCACCAGCGCCATAGCTCCCAGCGGGGTATGTACAATCCATTTATTCATACAGCCAGTATATAAAATGTGAAAGGGCAAAGGCGCAGCTCCCCTCAAACCATTCCTGTCTGCTGTAAAGCGTTTGGCACGCGGCGGGGCGGGGTGCTGTAGTGGCTATGTTCAGCCCACTAAAGATAATGCCCAAAAAAAGTTTGACCAAGGTTATATAGCAGGCGTAAAAGCGGGAAATAGGCGGGGAACAAACTGGAAAAACGTCCAAGGTTTTAGAAATTTCCCTGTTTAAAACAGTCTGTTTTTAAACATAAAAAACCGCGCCCGGAAACAAACGGGCGCGGTGTATCAAACGGCTAAACTATTTGTGGCAGGGCTTTAAAG
>CALVFA010000059.1 GCA_944326725.1 uncultured Elusimicrobiales bacterium
TGCGTGGCGATGATGTGGTAGCGAGAAAGAGTGGTAATAATTGGGAATATGAGCCGGACGCAAAACCTATTAGTGTCACTCAAAAAGATGCTAGCAAGATAAATAAAAAGGTAGTTGACAATTTTGAATCAAACAATAAAGAGCTTTGTGATAGCACATACAAATCGTTTAAAAAACAGGCTGCCGCTGATAGAGCGCTTGCCCGGCAAACAGGTGGACGAAACGGCCCTTATTATCCATCGTATTCTGGAGACAAACAGCCGACCTCAACTATTATGATAAATGGCGCCTCTGTGCCTGGCAAAATGGGACGTGATGGAAAGACCTTTACGGATGTAGATGGGAACAAATATCAATATGTTACAAATGCAACTGGTGATGGCGGTGTTTGGCAAATAGGAAATTAATAGGAGCAAATTATGAAATTCATTAAATTTTTGAACAGTAGAGCAGGCAAAATGGCTCTTTCCGCTATGCAGGCGGTGGGGCTGTCCGCGGCGGTCGGAGGAGCCGGCGTTGCCGCGTGGCAGATGCTGGGGACTTCTTCCCAGCCCAGCCCGAATACGGTATTTTCTTCTAATGACCAAGAAGTGGTGTTTGTGGCGGGTGCTGGTGGTGTCGGAGCCTATGACTCCAATTATGGTGCCGGCGGAGAGTTGCAAACCAGCATTCGTGCCAAAATGTCTAAAGATATGGAATTGATGCAAGCCGATTCTTTGCATGAAAATACTTCCGATGATCCGGCTTTTGTCCAGCAGGAAAAGAAAGTATCCGCCTATAAAATGGACGGAGCTTCCGGCGGGTTAGGTATGGGTGCCAATGCCGCTAACGAATTGGCTATGGGGGCTCAATCTAATGCCGGTGCCGTACAACAACAGATAGCCGCGTTGCAGGCGTCTATGGAGGCCCAGCAAAAGGCCGCCGCTGCCGCAGGCGCGGCGACTGGAAATGCCGCCGCTGCCGCAGATGCGGCTTTGCAAGGCAAATCCGGCGGCAAATGGGGCATGGCTGAAGGTATAGCCAGAGCTTCCGGAAATAATTTAGGAGCTACGCCTTTGCAGGCGGGGCAAACCAGCAGGGAAGGCGGACGGGTCAGCCCTTCAGGTGTATTAGGCGGGGCTCAAGTGCCCGGTGCGGCAGCTGCTTCTGGCACGGAGGGACTGTTGGCCAGTCGTCAGTCCACCAGCAGCTTTGGCAAAGCATTAACTTGGGACGAAAGCGATGCCAGAATGGGGGCTTTGTCTGCTTTGCAGAAACAGTCTGCCGATGTAGCCCAAAGCGGAAACCGTTCCGTTAACGAAGGAACTAGAATCTTTATGGCTGCTGAAAGGTTGTCTGGTGGTATTGTTATAGATGGTACCCCTCTTACTCCAAATCAGGCCAGCTCTTCTGACTTTTTGGGTAATGATGATTTGAGTAGTTTAGGCTCTGGCGTTAGTGATCTTTCTGAGCAGATGGCTGCTTATGAACAGGCTAGAAAATCTTTGCGTGAGCAGATTGAAAAATTTCAAGATACAGTTGGCGCTTCCTGTTTCTTAGGACCTATTTGCTATGCCTGGATTTGGGATTCTTATAATAAAACCATTAAGCAAATCCGCCAATTCCGTAGTGACTGGGAAAAATTTAGTTTTGAAAAAACGGCTTCCCCTGCTCCGTATGCTGATAGCGCTTTAACGGTAACCAATGCTATCAATAACTATGCTTGGGCTGGAGTGATAGGCTCTGCTTGGTGGGCAGGAAAAGTAGATAATAGAAAGAGATGGGAGCAAGTTTTTGGAGCAGAATAAGTTCATAGACCAAGCAGTCTCATTTCAGGAACAAAGAGAATTTTAAATAGGAGGGCTTATGAATCTGTTTTCTTTTTTAAAGAGCCGTATAGGCGCTATTAGTTTAAGCGCCGGAAAAACGGCCGGTTTGGCCTTAACCGTTGGGGCCTTGGGCCTGCATGCGTATAATTACATGACGGACCGGCCGGCTGCCCAGGAAGCACGTGTGCGTGCTTTCAGTGAGATTTTGGCTTCTGGAGGCACATTGCCGAATGATAATACTATTAGTATTTCAAGCGGTGGAACCCTGTTTGCTACTCCTGAAGAAAGAGCCGCGCGGGAAGGACAAATGTTTGATGGCGGGGAGTCTGCCATAGCGGCTTTTTCTGGGGCTACAGATGGTATGTCTGTAAAGGGCAGTTCTTTAGGTGTGGGTGAAGACGGCTTGGGCATGGGGAGCAATGCCGCCGTTTTAATGGGGCCGGATGGAAAACCTTTAGTTGGTAATGTGGCGGGTGCTGATGGCGCTGCCGTGGGGGCTGCCGTGGCTTCTGCTAATCAAGCGAAATCTGCTCAGCAAGACGGAGCCCAAGGGCCCACCTTGCAACGGGCTTCTATAGCTCGTGCTTCTGGCGGCAACTCCAGCTCTTCCAGCGGAGGTTTTGGGGGAACTGCTAGCAGAGGGGCTTCTTCTACGTCTGTTGCTGCTCGTACAGAGGCTTCTGCCCGGATTAATCCGTACGACTTAACAGGCAGTATGCCTAAAGGAAGTACGTTGATTGCTTCCAATGACAGTATACGGAGCTCTTCCAGAGGGTCCTCCCAAATGATGGGAGGAGGCCGTTTTAGCCGCGCTGCTTCAGGCACAAATTCCAAAGAAGGAAAAAGCCTGCGTGATATTGCGCTGGCGTCTTCCAAAGTAGCCGCTAACGCCAACCGTTCCGCCAACGAGGGCACAACTCCCTTCTTGGCAAGAGAAAGATTGTCAGGAGGAATTACGGTGGCTGGAGAAACTGCTAATGAGTTTGCAGGCAGCAGTTCTTCTGATTTTGTAAACGACATGGATCGGCGTGAACGTGGGTTTGCCCAAGCAGCCAACAATGTAGACAATACGGAGCAGGAGAGGGAAGAGCATCGTACCCGCTTGATGAGGAACATGCTTACGCTTATTTTGTCTACAGTCGGCGCTTGTTGGTCTATCCATACTTTAATGGAGTTGGGCCGTAAAGGCGGGCCGTATGCATGGGTTGCCTATGCGGGGGCGGCGCTGATTGGTGCTGCCATGTTGGTGGCTATCGCTTCTTACATTGCGGACTGCGGAAGATATATTTCTAAATATAAAGAGCAACGAGGTTGGGCTATAGCCGGTATTGTACTGGGTGTCTTAATGCTTGCCGCTGTTGCTATAAGTTATTTTAACTTCTCTAAAGGAGAAGAAAAAACTTTAGAGCAAGGTGTTACAGAAAATACAGCGCAAGGTGCTGGAGAAGCAGCTGGCCAAGCCGCTGAAGAGGCGGCAAAAAAAGCCGCTGAAGAGGCGGCAAAAAAAGCCGCTAAGGAGCAACTTGCCAATATTGCTCAAGCCGGTCTTGGTGGCGTAGAGTCAGCTTCTTCTGGAATTGGCACTATGGGGACCGGGAAATAATAGAGGTTTGCTATGATAGATAAGATGATGAAATCTTTATGGGTCAAGGTTCTTATAGCAATAGGTCTTGTGTTTTATGCCGTGTTGTATTTGCATGTCCGAGCCGAACATAAGCAGCGTCAAAGAGAGTTGGAATACCGTATGGCTCATCAGCGTGTGGCAGAGGAGAAGAGACAGCGGCTGCAGGAATGGGAAAAACGAGTAGCAGAACAACGCCTGCGTCAGCAATACAACCAAGGCCGAATCATAGAAACCAACTGACATGCTTCTTTAAGGGAGCAAGGTTATGAAGCAGGAAGAAAATAAGGCTTTTGTGCCGGATATTAAAGTCAGGGGAGAGGGGGAAACCCATCTCCCCGCCGGCGCGTCAAGTGCCCAAAGCCGTCCATTGCTGCAAAGAAAGCGGTTGTGGGTGGGGATTGCACTTGTTTTTTTTCTGTTTTGTATTATATTTATAATACCGGTGGGTTATATACCGGTGCTTCGTAATTTATCATGGTGGATGGGATTTAGTACGCAGGACACCCAGTCAATGAGCTTTGGACGTACGCTGTTGACGTGGGCTGGCGACAGTGACCGCCGTACCCGGCCAGGCAACTGGTCCGGAGACGGGGAGATATCGCTCTTTGACAGAAACCAAAGGCCAGGGTTCAGTGCTTCAGGACCGCACTCGGGTTTGTTTGATTTAGGCCGCTTAAACGCTGTGCGTCGTTCTCAGGGGCTGGCTCCAGACGGTTTGCTGGGGGTTGCTTTTGGAGAAGACGTAAATGAA
Organism: uncultured Elusimicrobiales bacterium; assembly: GCA_944326725.1. Taxonomy (GTDB): domain Bacteria; phylum Elusimicrobiota; class Elusimicrobia; order Elusimicrobiales; family Elusimicrobiaceae; genus Avelusimicrobium. The sequence goes on from CALVFA010000059.1 coordinate 4,184, forward strand.
ACAGCAGTCAGCCGTCCGGTGGAGGGCTGGAGCGACCAGGCCCAAGCGGCTGCAGCAGAACAAAACGCCAAAGAGGTGTATTTCGGTGCAGACGCGGATTTGGCTGCACGGGCTGCTGCGGAAGGAAAAGGACAACAGCATTCATTTGATACGTCTTCTTTACTTCCTCAGGCTGGCATTGTGGGGGCTGCCGCGACGGATTGGCTGTCTATGGCTGTAGATAAGGCTTCTGCCATCACGAATCCACAGCTGGAGGCAATTTCTAAGAATATCTCCCAAACCAATGCTCCTTTAAGCAATATGGGTGGAAGATTAAGGGCAGGACAAAAGCCCCAGCAAGATTTAGCTATGGTATGGCTGATGTCTATGGCAGGAGATAGGGCAAAATACCTGATGTTGAAGAAAACATTGGCTTCCTCAGGCTATTTGGCTATAGATATGCCTAAAAAAGTGTATGATTCCTCCGGAGTGGGAGCAGGGGTACAAATGTCCGGCGGGGAAATGACGGCTAATTTTGAAAGTGCCAACCAAATGTTGTTGGCAGAAGAAAAATGTCATGATATAGCATCTAATGCAAATAACATTGTACAACCCCGTTTGGAAGAAGCCAAAGGACTTGTTGTTTCTTTGCGCAATGTGCCTAAAAAATGCGGTGATGACATGCAAACGTGGAGCGCCAATTTAAGAAGCGTTAAGACCAATTGCAATGAGGTCAAGCAGGTATTTTCCAATATGCAGTCATTTTGCGGGGCAAAAGTGCAGCAAGGCCGTTGCGAAACCGCCCGGTTGGACAGCTATGAAAGTTCGTATAATGAAATATGTGAGGGGTATGAAAATTTATCTGATGAGGATAAAGCTCTCAGAGACCAACAGCTGGCGGAAGCCGCACAAGATATAGATTATGAAGTGCGTGACAGTTTTAATTTGTCAGTAGATGGGGAAGATCCCGGTGGAAATGATTTTTTTCCGCAAACGGAAGGGGTAAAGATTTAGTATGAAGTACCCGGCCTTAACGAGTCCAGGCGGCCGTTAAGACCTAGCAGTACCGGTTAAACCGGAAGAAGTATAACCTCAATAGGAGGCTGTTATGGCTGAGAATAAGAAGGATTCTTTCACGTTCAGCGATAAGATTAAGAACAGCAAGCCTGCTTTTAATCCGTTCTCTAAACGTGTTCCCTCTAAAATCGGCAGCAACGGCAAACCGAAAAAGACGTTGTTTGAGCGCACCAGACGCGATGCACCCTTTTTCGTGGCCGCCGCGGCAGCGTTGCTGATGCTTCCGTTTCTGTATAAATACAGCGGAAGCGTAAATGAAGGAGTGATCATTCCTCCCGGTTCAGAGGATTCTGTGTTTGATCCGGAACGTTTTGGGTTTGAGCCCAGCGTTGAGGATCCGAACGGGCAGATTGCCCAGTTGACCGGGCGTGACCCGTTAAGCCTGATTAAGGGGTGGGGAAGTGCAGATGAAGAGGCCGGCTTTGAAGATGAACCGTATGAGGACTTTAGGGTTCAAGATGGATTGGACGATAATTATAATGTTCCTCCTGCGTCTTCTTCTCCGCGCAGCTATGCGCCCGCGGCTACGCGTGCGGCGTTTAAACGGCAGGCGACTCCCATTAAAGAATTAGGGGACGCTTCGCTGAATATGCGCGGCGGTGTGGGCGGCAGCTTTGGCCGGTTCGGCGGAGCAAATTTAAAAGCCGCTGCCAAAAAAGATTCGTCCGGCGGACCGAAACAGGGCATTAAGCCGGTGTCTTTGCAGCCGCTTCGTGCCGCAGATAATCCGACCCGTTCTTATTTCGGACAGACCGGCGCGGCCCAAGCGCGCGCTTCCCGCGAAGCAATGGGTAAAGCCAATGCGTTACAGGCTTTGAGCGACGCTATGTTCAACCCGGTAAAGAGTCCCGGTTTTGGCGGCATCGGCACTGGTGAGTTTGCCCCCGGCGGTGGTGCGGCTGAAATTAAGCATACTTTAGATTACAAGGGCATTACCCCGTGGTGGTGGGATATGATGAAGGAACGCTCCCAGGAAGCGTGGAGATGGAAATATTTCCTGTGGAGAAACAATTTAGTGGTTCCTTTGGTTAAGAAGCTGGCTGAGTTGGCTGGTGTAATCGGCTATAACTTAGGTTGCTGCATCATCATGGGCAACAGCGACTGCGACCCGGATACTTTCTTGGGTGCTTCTTCGCAAAACTCCACGGAAGCTACCTGCTGCGGTATTAAGGAATCTAATTGGGGTTCCGGGTTGGTACAAGAGTATGGTGCGTTTGGCAAACCAGCTTGTGACAAGTTTAAAGAACTCGGAAAGACGCGGAAAGACTTTGTGTGCCCAGATGGCTTTAAAGCAGGCCGTTCATATACCAGAAATCTTAACGCCTTCCAAGTGCGTGCCAACTGCTTGGGCGCTTCCTTTGCGGGTAAGAGCGACGGATCCGACATTGGCGATGCCATGTTGGCAGACCGCTTCCAGTGCCAGGCATTGGATGACACCCACAACTTTTCTTTGGAAGTGGGCGGTCCGGCTGTTGAGTGGAACAGATACCATGCCGTCATAGCCAAAAACTATGTGCCTTATGATAACAATGGCACAAACTATCTGTGCGGCGGCGGAGACCGTAACGTTAACGAAAAAAGTGGAGCCGCTTTGTCCAGAATTGAGCTGGGTACCACCAATAAAACGACCCAAGCATTGGCTAGTAAAGGTACGCAGGGAGTCGAATACAAAGGCCCTTATAATGAAGGGCTTAAACGTGATACGGTAAATGATTCCTGCGTGATTTATGTGGCAGAAGGCGGTGTGTTTGATTGGGATGCTTTTAAGGATAAAACGATCCGAATTTTGGACGGTTTGGTATTAAAAGAAAACGGGCAGAAAGTACCGGGTACCAAGGCCTTTGAGAGCCTGCATTTGTACTTTGTGGAAGGCTATGCCATGAAAGACCCGATGTCTGATGGAGCCAATAAAACCCGCGCTGTTAATAGAAAAGGCAAAAAAGTCAAAGTAAAGGGCATGCCGGTGGACGAATTGCCGCTGAAATATGTGGACTTTGAGGAGTATTATATCCTACGCAAAGGGAATACCTCTAAGAACAAAGATAGTTTCAACGATGAAGTGCGTCACTTTTCTGCCAGCAACAATGTGACCAATGGATTGTATGTGGGTGCAGACGGACAAGTGCGCGGTTCTGTAGGCGGAGGTGCAGAAGTGGACGCTGTGCGCGGATATTGCCAATTCTCTACCTTCCGCATTACTGCGACTGCTATTGATTCATTGGATATCATAGAAGCGGTGCTTACGTTTGATCCGACAATCCATGGTGCCAATGCCGGCGGCATTAAGGTTACGTTGGACTTCCCGGATACGAACATTATGGGCGTTACCCCGGTGGGAGAACAGGCTGCCGTAGAGAACGGAGTGGGCACCAAGAAATTCTACTTCAAGCCGACTCCGGAGCAAAAAGAAGTGTTGGCTGTTAAAGCCCAGGGGCTTTTGACGGCCAAGTGGAGAGCGGACTTCCAGAAGAAATTGTCTTTGGATGAAGCTACATATGGGGAAAATAACTTGGTGGTGGTTCAATTGCCGGAACGGGAATACAAAGAACCTCAAAAGATCGCTCCGTTTCGGGATCAACCCCAAATTAAAGATCCAACAATTCCTTCGCCGAAGCCGTTGCCGGTCTATTTATTTGACGACGTCATTGAAATTCCGTCTTCGGACGAGGATCTGCTTAACCCCGAAATTCGCGGCAGAGTGTCTGCACAAGAATATACCAAGCAGTTTGGTCTGTGCAAAGACTTGGGCGACATTGGCCGCGCGAAGGTGGTGCAGATAGATGCTGAAACGCTTAAATTGCTGGAAGACGCCAAAAAAGCCTATGATAAGGTTAATAAAGAGAACCCAACATTGGCTACGGAATTAAAGTATTTCCCTGAGGATATTACGGTGGCCAATCTGTTGGATGCCATGTCTATTGTCAAAGGCGACATCCCGCTTAATGCGGTGTGTTTGCTGGGCAAAACCATCGGTGCTGCGTCTAAAGACAAAATAGAGGGCAATAATATGTTCGGCAGTTTTGCGGCGTATATGGGGCCGGATTCGTCTTTCTTCCCTGCCAATTTAAAAGAGGTAAATGGCGAAGTAGTTGCTGATAACCGCTTTATTGGCTGTGTGGGAGGGAAAGATAATGGTAATGCAAAATACCATTACGGCCACTATAACTGGAACTGGATAAAGCTGGGTGATCAGTCCATCCAGAAAGACCGCCAGCCTTTTGAGCAAGAGCTGAAAGACGGGCCCTGGAAAGACGCTCCTCTGGCGCCTATTGCCGAGGCCGTTGGGTTTAAACGTTCACAGTCTTGGCAGAGCAGCTGGGGAAAAATAAAAGCAACCTCTTCTATGGATAAATATAACCGTAGAGATTATCATAAAGCCTACGAGAATATTTTCCAGAGAGAAGGTTCTTGCGGACTGGAAGGTTATGATATGCCTTATGAACAGGTGGTGGCGTACATTAATGCCTTGTGTACAGCTGGTCCGTCGGCTAAGCCGACTAACGGCGAAAAGTTTGAATGTAGGCAGGATTATGAGGCGGATATGATGAATGCCCCCTCAACATTGAAATAAACTAAGTTTAACCCCCGGCTGAGCCGGGGGTTTTTTATGGGCGCTTCTGTCAATAACTCCCGGGCGTGACCCCGGTAATTTTATGCTTTTGCAAAAGATTGTAACATGTGAATACGAAGAGGAAGCATTGGCCGAAAAAGCGGTTTTATTTGAGAATGTATAGCGGGGATAAAATTACAAAAAAATTATCTGTTTTCTTTTAAATACTTTTATTAGAAAATATTCATAAAGAACCGCTTAAAAGTTCTTTGAATATAAATGTTAAAAAGCCGCCCTCTGCTTTAGGCAGGGGGTGGTTTGTAAAGGTTGGCAAAACGCTGGCTTATTTATTCCCCGTGCTGCCAAATCCTCCGCTTCCGCGGGCGGTGTTTGAAAGTTCTGCCGCTTCCTCAAAATCAGGATACAACGTAGGTAGCACAACCAGCTGGGCCACTTTTTGGCCTTTTTCAAATACAAATTCCGTGTCGTTTAAATTGTACATGCATACAATCAATTCTCCCCGGTACGGCGCATCTACCAGGCCCGCCATGGCTTTAATGCCTTTGCTTTCTACCGAGCTTTTGCCCCAAATAATGCCGGAGGTGCCCGGCGGCAATTCTATGGCTATCCCGGTATGTACATGGCTGACGGCGCGCGGCGGCAGAACGGTGCGTTCTAAGGCAAATAAATCGGCGCCGGAATCCGTGGCGTGGGCTCTTTTGGGCAACAGTGCGTCTGGGTGTAATTTTTTTACTTTCATAGTTTACATGAGTTTAGCTATCTGTTTTAACGCATTTTCAGCGTATGCTTTGACAGAGGTTTTGTCCGTTTTTGCCATCAGAGTCAATTGGGGGATTAACCCCTTAAGTAAAGTGATATCAAAGCGGCGGTCATTGGTGTACAGAGCGGCGTCTTTGCTGCCTAATACCCCTGCCATATAAGCGGCCGCCCGAATGGAATTAATACGGACGTTTTCATTTTTATCATTTAAATTCTGCTTAATAACGTCTACAGCACGCCCGGTCATAAAGCCCAAGGCCAAAGCATAGGTGGCAGCTTGCGGCTCTGTATAGCGCGCTTTAAGCCCTTTAGAAACGGCTTCCAGCGTCCACTGGCTGTTTTTAGCTAAAGAGGAGGCTATGGCGGTTGCTGTCTGCTGGTCTTTTTCCGTTTTAGCCATTTTTAAGAGTTGTTTAGCTGCTGTTTCATTTTGCAAATCGCCCAGCCATTGTGCGGCCGCGGCGCGCACTTGCGGGTCTTGGGCTTTGGCGGCCTCTTTGAGATACTTCAGTGTCTGCTTTTCATCTTTTGCCAGCAAATTCATGGCGCGCTGGGCAAAGGCCGGATCATAAATATACAGGTTGACTACTTCTTCCGTGTAAAGCGTCGTATCGGGGTTTAGAATAGAGTATGCCCCGGCGGCATAAGAACGGAGGGCGTGGTCTTGGCTGGCAACGGCGTCTTGCAACAGAGGTGAGAGCTCTTCATGCACACCCCCCATAGCGGTTAAAATGACGGCGGAAAAGACTTTTTTGAGCATATCATTATCTTTAATAATGATATTCAGCAGTTTGTTCTCGTGAATGGGGGCGGGGGGAATGCGCACCAAACTGGCCCCGGCCGCAAATACGGTACTGGGGTCTTTGGAAGAAGAAAATAAAGTAAGAATTTGTTGGTTTTGGGCCGCCGTGCGTGTTGGGGCCTCCAGTAGAGGCAGCAGGGCGGATAAATTTTGCTGGGCATCCGCCGGCTGGGACATACCCAGCGCCAGCATAAAAACGGCTATAAAAAGCAAATATTTTTTCATGTTCCCATTATAGCATTTATCATGGGCTTTACCAGCGGGAACATGGAAGCTTGGCTGCTCTAGCGGGCAGCCAAAGCATGAGAGATGCGTTCTGCGGAAATCGGGTTGCGGCAGGGACGTTGGTCGCTGTATATATGCAAAGCGTCTTCTTCTTGCATCACCACAACTCTTTTCCCGCCTAAAGCCAACAGAAAACGCAGAGTGGGGGTATTTTTAATCATAATTTTTCTCCGATTAGTCAAAGTGTTTTTCTTTACTATACTTTAGCGGTTTATGATGGCGCAAACAAGGGTCTTTGGACCCAACGCTTGCTGGGTCTGTAAACTGGGTCTGAAAAAGAAAAGGAAATAGGACTAATGGTTCTTTTTCCTCAGTATAAAAAGACTAAGTTTTCCAATGTGTCGGAATATATAAGAAAATGTAAGACTCAGTTTTTGTGCCGGCAGGGGTACGGAGGAACCGCAACGGGAGTTCTTTAGAAAAAAGGATTAAAGCATAGAAGCTTTTTTGTTACAATAGACATATGAAAAAACTTTTTATTTTATTGGTGTTGTTACTGCCTTCTTGGGCTTTTTGTGAAGAGAATGAGCCTTTGATGTTGATTAATCCTGGACGGGAAACTTTTTTAAATTTTCCGTCTGCCATTACTGATACGCCCAAAACGGTTACCGTTTTCTTGCCAGAGCCGGCTGTGCCGCTGCACGGCAGATATCCGGTCATTTATGTGTTGGGCGCTATCCCTAAAGACGCCCCGTCAGCGCAAAAGTGTTTAGAGAATGCCAAACGCAAGGCTATTTTAGTGGGCATTAATTTTGATGAACAAGAATTGACCGATACACAAAAAGTGACTGATTTTCTTGCGCGGGAGATAGTGCCTTATATTGACAGCAATTACCCTACCACCGATGATCCTGCTTCCCGCGGGGTGGCCGCTTCCGGTTCAGCCGGTGCAAAAGCGTTGGCTGCGTTGCTGGTGAAGAAAAATTTGTTTACCCGGGCCGTTTTGTTAAACGGCGGGACAGAGCCCATTTCCTTGGCGGGGGCGGACGCGTCCTTGCGTATTTTATTGGCAGGGGAGCGTGACCAAATTGTGGTATGGCAGCAAACGTTGGAAGAAATGCATTTGGCGTATGGAAAGGACTTTGTTACTGTGTTGGGCCAAGGAAAGACTATTTTTGATATTTTAGATTTAGATTATCTGTTAGCCCCGGCAGATGAATTGACAGTCAAAAAGGTAAAAGGACTAGTCGTTCCCGACCAACTGCCTTTAGCTGGAGAAGAAGAGGCCGCCTTGTCCGTACAAGCCTTTTTAACCAATGGCAAAGTGTTTGATTATATCCCGCTTTCTTTGCGCATGAGCCCCCCATATTTGAACTGGGACGCTTCCAGCGGGAAGCTGGAAGTTATATCCGGTGCCGTAAAAGGCAAGGTAAAACTTAGCGTTTTTGTGGACAAAAAGAAATTTCAGACCAAAATCAAGCTTAAAAAATAAGCAAAAAAGCCTTTTTTGGCCTTTTTGAGATAAAAAATTTTAAACTTGTCAACAGTTTTTTTAAAAAACACTTTTTGTCAGCTAAAAAAAGATGAACCCCCTTTTTCCGTCGGAGTTTTCGGGTGGAAAAGCAAATCTTTCCTATACAAAAGCCGAGTTATCCACAGTTTTTGCTGGTTATCCACAGGGTTTTTGGTTTTTAGAAAAAAAGAACTAAAAAAATGTGTTTTTAAAAATGTGTTTGTAGAGTAAAGAGGGAGTTGTCCACAGGTTTTCCACACTTTGTGGATAATTCAGAACAAATAAAAAAGGATTACTTTTTTGTTAAATTTCTACAACGCTTTTGCTATAATGGGAGTAACTTATAGTGCTTGGCCCGGCTTTATGGTTGGGTGGTATTAAGGAGAATAAATATGAAAATTTCCAGATTGTTTGCGGTCTGCGCCTTGGCCCTGACATTGGCTGCCTGTGCCGCCAATAAGACTTCCGAAGTGGAAGAAGCCGATATCCCGCGCCTGCCGGAGCGGGACCCGATTATCCAAATAGAAGCCGATAAGAACGCCAAGCTGCTTGCCCAGACGGAAGCAGAAATGGCCGAGAGTATGAAACTGCCGGATATTACCTATAAATTTGACTCTATCCGCCCGCCCGATTATTCCTATGAATTTTTGGATAAACTGGCTAATGTGCTGAATGCCCACCCCAGCATGAAATTGGTAATTGAAGGCAATACCGATATCGTGGGTGACAAAGATTATAACTATTGGCTGGGGGCGTCGCGCGCTTCTGCCATGAAAGCGTATTTAGTCAGCCGCGGCGTACTGGCGGACCGGATACGTATTCATTCCTACGGCTCAGACCGTCCGCTGACGCTTGATACCAGCAAAGAGGGACGCCTGACCAACCGCCGCGTGCATTTTGTGCTGACGCGCCGGGAATGGAACTCTGTTTATTAATAGAAATTGCTTTGTTGGCTAAATGCCATTTGAATACCCTGCTTTACAGCGGGGTATTTTTTATTTGGCAAAAACAAAAGGGAAAAATGGACTCCGGAAATTGAGCAAAAGACAAACGGCAAATAAAAATACGAAAAAGTATACACAGCAGACAGTATATGGGGCCAATATTTAGGGTGGTGTGTATTAGAAAGCCTTGCATTGTTTTTTTTTTTTGTTACATTTTGTATATGTGCAAAATGTATCAAAAAGTCATTCTCGTAAAGAAAAATCGCTCTAAAGCGATTTTAAGTGTGTTCGGACGTGCTGGCCAAGAAAGGAAAAACCGCTCTTTGTCTTTTTTCTTCGCTGGTTTTACGTTGATAGAGCTGTTGGTGGTGGTGCTGATTATTGGCATATTGGCGGCGGTGGCTGTAGCTATGTACCAGCGTAGTGTACGCCATGCACAAATGGCCCAAGTGTTTACATATTTGGCCGGGTTAAAAAAAGCGCAAGAAATGTATTTTATGGCAAATGGACAGTATTCTTACCGTTTTGATGAGTTGGACTGGCAGTTTCAGTGTGGGCATGTGACACATGATGATGGCTCTACGGAGGCAAATCCTGCATTTAGCGACAAATGCTATTTTGGTGCTTCTTCTGGTGGAGCTAATATCGGAGTAAATGGTGGGTTTCGTATCTCACCCACTTATGTCAATGCCTGGTTATGGTGGGGTAATTCAAATACCAATACTATTCATTGTTACCGCGGCTTAGACGCCGCCACCCCCAGCAGCTATACTTACTATTCTCAATATCCTTCCGAGACCATTTGCACCGTCAAAGAAAGCAATACAGAAACACAAAGCATTTTAAAAAGTATGGGCGGTGTATTAGTCAATACCACCACAGCCGCTATTTGTGGCGGCGGAACCGGCAAGTGCTTGGAATACCGCATGTACTAGGGGTTTGATTTTATTAAAACAATAAAATCCGCTTATAGGCGGATTTTTTGATTTTGAGATTAGACGATATTAAATACAGACAATCAGGTCTTGTTTACAGCGTGGCTTTGATTTTGCGGGCGGTACTGTCTAAAGGAGATACGGTTTGAGCGGTTAAATCAGACTGCCAGGTGCCGCAGCTGATGGTACGCTCTTGCAAGCTATCAGCCCGGGTGCCGGTTTGCACTTTGGCTCGGCAAACGACGCGGAAAACAAAATCTTCTATCGGTTGGGCGGAATAAAAACGCTCGCTCAACAGAAAAACATATCCTTTTTTGTTGTAGGTTTTATTTAAATTGTAAAAATAGTGGTCAATATGGGCTCCTTCCCGCCGCTGTACCAGATCTTGAGCACGCTGTTTGACAGCCGGGTCGTCATAAGCCATGGCGGCGGCTTCTTCCGCCTCTTGGGTGCGTTGGTCAGCCAGGCGGGCGTTGCGGCGCACTTGCAGGAGGCGGGCGGCGCTTTCTATTTGAGCCAGCCGGACGGGGTCTTCTACTATTTCCCGTTTCAGTTTTACTGTGCCGTTTGAACTAATAGCACCACGGGGGGACACTTTAACTCCGGTGGTGTTGAGCAGTGAAGAGTGAGAAACTTTAAGCGTAATTTTACCAGGTGTATATTTGGTGGCGCGTCCGTAGTATTTTAAATCCCGCTCAAAATTTTTATTAAAATCCAACGTGACTTCTCCTTTATCGCTGCGCCAGCAGCAGGCGTCTATGCAACTGTCTCTGCGGTCCAGGGCGGCGTCTGCTTCCGCCGGCACAAAATGCAGACGGAACTGATAGCAGGAATCAAATTGTTTCCCGTCAAAATCAGTTTTCTTGGCGGGAATATCCAGCCAGGCTTTGGTAGTGGCTATGCCGGAATTATTCAGCGGGGTATAACAGCCCGCCAGGCCGGTTAAGAGCATTGCCAAAAAGAGAATTTTTTTCATACACTTAATTATAATAACTTTTCCCGCATAAAACACGGGGCCGGAGGCTGGGTATGCTAGCAAAATTATTTGCAGAATGGTTTGTTTCCATCACGTTTTTTTCAGATAAAATCCGGACTTTGCTGGCGGAATTTCTGAGCGTGGTATTTTTTGCACTGGCTGTATATTTGTGTGCCAAGCTGGTAAAGAAAGTGGCACAGCTGGTGTTGGAGAGCGGTTTTGTATCCAAGCGTTTCCCCCGTATGACAAAAGCATTAAAACATGCCCGCCTTTTGGCGGCGGTGGGGTATACCATTTCAGCTATAGCGGCTATTCATCTCTATCCTGTATTTGTACCGGAAGAGGGGGCTCTGCTGGCAGCGCTTATGTCTCGGGCGGTGGGAATTTATGTGGTGTTGTGCTTTATGGTGTTATTTGTGTCTGCGCTGGACATATTGGATTATCTGTACGGACGCAACCCCAATGTGCCGCTGCGCGGCGTATTCCAAGCCGGTAAAATAGTGATTTATCTGCTGGCGGCGCTGGTTATTGTATCTATCTTAATCAGTAAAAAACCGATGTATGTGATTACCGGTTTGTCCGCTGCCGCGGCCGTGTTTATGTTGATATTTAAAGACCCGATTTTGGGCTTTGCCGCCGGAATACAGCTGGCCAGCAACCGCCTGCTTAAAATAGGGGACTGGATTACCATGGCTTCCCACGGGGCAGACGGCACCGTTATTGATATTACTCTGACCACGGTGCGCGTACAAAACTTTGACAATACCATTATTAACGTGCCGGCGTATGATTTGGTATCCCAGCCGTTTCAAAATTGGAGCGGTATGGTGCAAAGCGGGGCGCGGCGTATTAAACGTTCCATTAACATAGATGTGGAAACTATTAAGTTTTTAGACCGGGATTTACTGGAGCGTTTGTTAAAAATCCAGCTGATTTCCGGCTATTTGCAACAGAAAATAACGGAAGTGAGCGCATTCAATGAAAAATATGGCGACAAAGAAAGCATGTTAAACGGACGCCATTTAACCAATGTGGGCACTTTCCGCGCATATGCATTGGCTTATTTAAACAGCCTGCCTACGGTGGATCATAAGCAAACCTGCATGGTGCGCCAATTGGACCCGACCACGGCCGGCCTTCCCTTGGAGATTTACTGCTTTACCGCTACTACGGAATGGAGCAAATATGAGGATATACAGTCTGATATTTTTGACCATTTGTATTCCGTTATGGAAGAGTTTGATCTCTATCCTTTCCAGCAGCCGGCCGGACGCAACGTAACGCAAGCGGTAGAAAATATAATGATGAAAAAATACCGCTGGCCTTGATAAGTCAGGTGGCTGTTTTTAAATATAAAATCCCCGGGCTTGAGTCCCGGGGATTTTGTTCCAATAGATGGGTTATTTTTGCCCTGGTGCGGGAAAATATCTTTGGAGCAATTGGACGAGTATATACTAAAATCCCATCTATAAACAGACGGGATTTTGTTACTTAAAGAGCTTCTGGAGGTTGCGTTTAGTCTCTTGTTTTAACTTGTGACGCAGCCGCCAAAGCATATATACGTTGGGCAGCGTCATCAGCGTCATCATAAGAACCGTAAGCCCCCACATAAAACGGGTGCTTAAACCAATTTCAAATGCATCTGGTGAAATGGTCCACCCTAAAGAGAACGCCGTGCCTAATCCGCCTCCTACTGCGCAGGTTAAAACATACACAATGCGCCACGGCTTAGCCCAGCGCCCGCCGATTAAAAATTGCAGGGCTTTCTCTCCGTAATAAGACCAGCCGATAATGGTAGTAAAAGAGAAAATAATCAATGAAAAAGTCAGCACCGGAGTGCCGATGTAAGGAACGGTTTTAAAGGCGCTGTTGCAGAGATTGGCGGCATAGACGTCGGGGTTGTGCCAGTCCCCGGCTAACACCACCACCAGGCCGGAAAGCACGCAAATAAAAACAGTCCAAAAAACGGAAGTAGCTGAGATAATGCCCATGCGGGCCGCCCCGCTGGTTTTGCCGGCAGAAGCGGCAATAGCCGCACTGCCTAAACCTGCTTCCGTGCACATTACACTGCGCGAAACGCCAATGCCCATAGCATTAATGGCGGAAGTGACTACGGCGTACACCGTCGTCCCGATGGCCCCGCCTAAAGCGGCTTTGCCGGTAAACGCACCCGATAATATAGCCCATATGGCGGCGGGCACTTTGGGCAAATTCATTCCCACCACAATAATCGCAATCAGCAGATAAACGCTGCCCATGACCGGCACCAGCCACTCAGAATAAGCGGCAATACGTTTTACGCCGCCTACGGTTACAACGGCGGTAAACACCGCCACTAAGAAACCGATAATCCACGGATTTAAGCTGTATCCTTCCCGCATAACATCGGCAATGGAGTTGGCCTGCAACAAAGCCCCTGCGGCCAATGCCATACAAATGGTGCCCCCTGCAAAAAGAACAGCCAGCCACTTCATTTTTAACACGCGCGTCATCACATACATGGGGCCGCCCACATATTCGCCCCCGCGTTTAACGCGGTATTTGACAGCGGCGGTACATTCACAGTATTTAACGGCAAAATTAAATATGCCGGCTACCACCATCCAAAATATAGCGCCGGGGCCTCCTTCGGCTACGGCCGTGGTAACGCCTAAGATACTGCCCGTGCCAACCGTGGCCCCCACCATGACCGCCAGCGAGCCAAAACTGCTCACTGTACCCGCTCCGCCGTCTTTTTTGACGGAGAGTGCAATAGCCTTAAAAGTGTATTTTTGAATAAAACCCAGTTGGAAAGTAAAGTAGATACCTAAGCCGAAAATCAATAAAATCATCGGCGGTCCCCAAATAAATCCGTTGAGGACATTGATGTAATGCAGCAGCGTTTCCATGATAACTCCGGTTGGTTGAACTGGAAAGGGTACGCTGTCTATTGTAGCAAAAAACTTCTTTTTCCGTCAGTATGCTCTTGCCACGGCGGGGGAAAAATATTTAAAATACTGGCAGACGGAAGGATATAATTTATACAATAATATCAGACCGTGACGCCGTATAAAAAAGGAGACGGGTTTATGAAAAAACTTTTTTTGTTTGCCGCGCTGGGTGTATTGGCCGCCGGTTGCGCCTCTACCAGCCAAACACAGCCTGCCCAACAGGAAGGCCTGACGGACCAGTATGCCAAATACCAGATTGTGGACCAAGAGTTTGATAATCTGGTAGTGCCTAACGACGGCTATGACCGCGTGGCCCCGTATGAAGAGCAAGTAAGCGGCTCTGCATATATTCAAAGCACTTCGCGTAAAACGGGTGCTAAACCCGCGCGTACGATGACGGTGCAAAAAACCGTAGTAGACGGCGAAGGCAACCCCATGCCGGCTGATGCGGCCGCTCCGATTACGGACCAGGAAGCTTTGCCTGACAGCCCCGAAGCGGATATGGCTGAGGCGGACGTTGTTTATTAATATGCATATAGAGAGCGCCGAACAACAAGCCCTTTTGGACCAGGAAGCCCATAGACTCTATGGGCTTCTCGGTTCCGTGTCGCGCGCTCCCGGCGCTAAGTGGACATTGGCCCAATGTGCTCAGGCGGCCTATTATACACTGCGCATTAACCAAGTTAAAAAAGAAAAAAATGCTGTTATCCTAGCCCATTCTTATACTACGCCGGATTTGGTGTACGGCGTGGCGGATTTTAGCGGCGATTCCTATGCTTTAAGCCGCAAAGCGGCAGAAACTTCTGCTGACATCATTGTTTTCGCCGGGGTTTGGTTTATGGCGGAAACAGCTAAAATCTTAAATCCTTCCAAGCAAGTTATTATACCCGCCGGTCCCGCAGGCTGTACGCTGGCAGATGCCATTACAGAGGAGCAGGTGCGTGCTTTAAAGGCCGCCCACCCCGGTGTGCCGGTGCTGTGTTACGTTAACAGCACCGCCGGCGTAAAAGCAGAATGCGATATTTGTGTAACCTCCGGCAACGTGTTTGATATTGCGGCCAAACTGCCGCAGAAAGAATTGATTTTTGTGCCAGACCTGCTGATGGCGCGCAATATGGAAATAGAACTGCAACGGCGCGGCACGCCTAAAAAAGTGATTGCCGCCGGCGGCTCCTGCTGTGTGCATGATAAATATACCCCTGAAGACATAGCCGCTTTGCGCCGGAAATATCCGGGGATTAAAGTGTTGGTCCACCCGGAGTGCCGCCCGGAAGTATGCGCGGCGGCCGATTATGTGGGCAGTACGCAGGGGATGACGGCTTATGTGGCTAAGTCTGCTGACAAACTTTTCGGCCTGCTGACGGAGCAAGGGCTGGTCAACCGCCTGGAAGCGGAATATAAAGATAAAACATTCATTGGGGCCTTTGGCATTTGCTCTTATATGAAGCAAAATACCCTGTCCAACACCATGCAGGCTTTGTTAAACCCCAGCCCGGCCCAAATCGTGGAGCTGGCGCCGGACGTGATAGAGCGTGCCCGTAAATCTTTGCAAAATATGTTTGAGATGAGCCGATGATTACAGAAAAAATTATACAACTGGCCTTAGAAGAAGACTTGGGCCTGGGGGATATTACCTCCGACAATATTTTTACGCCTGCCGACCGCGCCCGCGCGGTGGTGGTGGCAAAAGAAGATTTGGTGCTGTGCGGTATGGACGCGGCGCGCCAGGCCTTTTGGCTGGTGGATGAAGAGCTGTCTTTCCAGCCGCTTAAACAAGACGGTCAGTGGGTCAAAAAAGGGGAGAAAGTGCTGGCTTTGGAAGGGCGGACCTTAAGTATTTTGAAAGGGGAGCGTACCGCACTTAATTTTATGCAGCGCTTAAGCGGTATAGCCACCGCCAGCCGGCAATATGCAGAGATTGCTCAGCCTTACGGCGTGATGATAGTAGATACGCGCAAAACTCAGCCCGCTATGCGCAAGCTGGATAAATACGCCGTGCGTTGCGGCGGCGCGCGCAACCACCGAATGTCTTTGTCTGACAGCGTTATGATTAAAGACAATCACATCGCGGCGGCAGGTTCTATTGCGGCGGCAGTAAAACGTATTAAAGACGCCATTGGTCATACCCCTAAAATTGAAGTGGAAACTACCAATTTGGACGAAGTGCGCCAAGCTTTGGAAGCGGGCGCGGATATTATTATGCTAGACAATATGACCCCCGCTGAGGCGGCAGAAGCGGTAAAATTTATTGCCGGCCGCGCTATTACGGAAATATCGGGCGGTATCACACAGGAGAACCTGGCGGTTTATTGCCAGGCTAAGCCGGACGTTATTTCCAGCGGTGCGCTGACGCATTCCGTACCGTCTAAAGATTTAAGTCTAAAAATTACCGAGTATTTGAAATAGCGCCAGTTTTTCGGTGCAGGAGGAGCGCAAGAATGGACTATCAAAAACTATATTCCCAGACGGCTAATAATGTAAAGGCCTCTGCTATCAGAGAATTGCTAAAAGTAATTACCAATCCCAATGTTATTTCTTTTGCCGGCGGTTTGCCCGATCCGACCTTGTTTCCTGCGCAAACGGTGGCTGATATTATGAAAGAAGTCGTAAACCGCTATCCGCGTCAGTCTTTGCAATACGGCACTACCGAAGGGTGCGCGGAACTAAAAACGGAACTTATTAAGCTTTTAAAAGAAGCGGAAGATATAGATGTTAAACAAGAACAGCTGCTTATTGTGTCTGCCTCCCAGCAGGCTTTGGATATGACGGCCCGCGTCTTTTTAAACCGCGGAGACGCCATTATTACCGCTTCTCCCACCTACCTTGGCGCGCTGCAGGCTTTTGAAGCTTCCGGTGCGGATGTGTTTGGTGCCGAAAGTGACGAGCAGGGGGTTTTGCCTTGCGCCATAGAGAAGAAGTTAAAAGAGCTGCAGGCCGCCGGACGCATGTGCAAATTTATTTATTTGGTGCCGGATTTTCAAAACCCCAGTGGTACGACCATTCCGCAGGAGCGGCGCTTAGAAATTCTGAAATTGGCAGAGAAATACGGTACGCTGATTGTGGAGGACTCCCCCTACCGTCAGGTGCGCTTTGAAGGAACGGCGCCGGAAACATTTTATAAGCTGGACCAGGGCCGCGGAAATGTAATTACCTTGTTTACTTTTTCCAAGGTCTTTGTGCCGGGTTTCCGCTTGGGTTATGTGGTGGGACCGGAAGAGATTATCCAAAAATTTGTGGTGCTTAAACAGGCGATGGATTTGTGCACGGCCCCTATTTTGCAACTAGCCACTGCGGCCTACTTAAAGGGCGGATATTTAATGAAGCATGTGGCTGACGTGGTGGAAGTGTATCATAAAAAACGCGACAAAATGCTGAAAATGCTGGAAGAATATATGCCCAGCTGCGTAAAATGGACCAAACCCGAAGGGGGGCTTTTTCTGTGGGTAACGCTGCCTGAGAAGATTGATGCCTCAGAGATGCTCAAAACCGCTTTGGAAGAACGGGTGGCCTATGTGGCCGGGGTGGATTTTTATCCGCCGCGTGACGCACGCCGCAATGATTTCCGTCTGAACTTTTCTTATTCTTCTTTTGAACAAATTGAGGAAGGCATTAAACGCTTGGCCGCCACCATTAAACGGGCGCTGGCCTAGAGGATAATTTGCCCATAAAAAACCCCGCTTAACAGGCGGGGTTTTTTGTTCTAAAGTTTTTAAGCGTCGCGCGTAAGCGAAATGTCATGCTCCACTTTTACATGGCGCGCCACCAAACAGCGTTTGGCCACTTCAATAAGCGCATGCTCGTATTTTTCCGGAAAGCCCGCCGGCACATGAATAACCACATTGATTTTATCAATGACATATTCGTTGATATTCCAAACCGGGTCCAACGTCAAATAGACGTTTTCCGGCAGGGCGTGCTGTTTAAGGAAGTTTAGCACAAATACACCGCTGCAGCTGCCTAGCGAGGCCAAAAACAAATCAATCGGCGTAGGGGCGGAAGAATCGCCGCCCTGTTCTTTGGGTTGGTCGGTCCAAATGTCAAAATCTTTGACGCGGACTTTCACCTTTTTGTTCCCTTCAAAGGTAATTTTCATGTGCGGCTCCTTGCAGATTTATGACGGAAAAATAAACGGCTTATTAGTAGTATACTTATTTTTGCGGAAATTTCAACGAAAAAAATAAATTTTCCGTCGGACAGACAAACCTTCCGCCCTTCTGCTCTGACGGAAACTGGCGCAAAAATGCCGGAACTAACAGCGTTTGTAAAACGAGCAGTTCTTTTGCTCTGACGGAACCGGGCACAAAAACGCAATTCTGCCGCCTTCTTGCCGGACAGAATGGAGAGGAGAGAGAAGACCCCCCGTCTGTGTAAAGTGTTTTTTTACATTTATGGGCGGCCCGTTGGGGAAATGTATAAAAAACCCGCTGTGTGAAACAGCGGTCCACAGTTAATCCAAATGTTTAATGCGGTATTTATATTTTTGGGCCAAAGCGGCGTTGTATTCATCGTTGCCTGCGGCGTTGCTGCTGCGGTATACGGGGAGCGGCACTGCGCGCTGCGCCAGTATTTCCGCTGCCTGATATAGCACCGTATGCAGCACCGCCGAAGCCCCAATGGTAGAGATGGGGGCCAGCTCCAGCCCGTTTAGCGTAAGGCAGGTTTCGTTTTTGCTGGCTCCGTTGTCCAGCACGATATCGGCGGCGTCTTTTAATAACAGGCCGCTGTGATGGCGGCTTTTGCTTTGGGCATGGGCTCCGGCGGCGGTGACAGCTATGGTGGTGAGGCCCTTTTCTTTGGCATACAAAACAGCGTCTACGCCGGCGGGGTTGCGCCCGGAATTGGAAAAGACAAAAAGTACGTCTCCAGCGCGTAAATCATGACGTTTTAAAATCAGCGGGGAATACCCTTCCAGCCGTTCTAAATCCGTACCGGTGTGAGCGCCCAGCTGAAACATGAGCCCGGGGTCTAATACGGCATTTACAGCGGCAAAACAGCCGCTGCGGTGGAAAGGTTCCAGCGCAACACTTCCGCTGTGTCCACAGCCAAAAGTGTGAATAAGGCCGTCTTTTTCCAAACAGTCGGCTACAGCTTGGGCGGCCTGTTTCAACGGGGCTTGCTGGGTTTTTTCTATATATTCCAGCAAGCGGACGATTTCATTAAAATAAGGGGTTTTAAATGTCTTTGGCATATTTTTATTATAGCATGGG
>CALVFA010000060.1 GCA_944326725.1 uncultured Elusimicrobiales bacterium
CGCACGCACGCATTAAAAAAGTAATTGCCGTATGCAGCGGAAAAGGCGGGGTGGGCAAATCTTTAGTGACGGCGCTTTTAGCCAGTGCTGCGCAGAAAAAAGGCCTGCGCGCCGGCGTGCTGGACGCAGACATTACAGGCCCCTCTATCCCCAAAATGTTTGGCGTGCATGCGCGCGCCACAGGCGACCAAAGCGGCGTCTACCCGGTGCTGAGCGCGGGGGGCGTGCAGCTGATGTCTTTAAATTTACTGCTGGATAATGAAACGGACCCGGTTATCTGGCGCGGGCCGCTGATTACCGGCACGGTCAAACAGTTTTGGACCGAAGTGATTTGGGACGATGTGGACCTGCTGTTTGTGGATATGCCGCCGGGCACCGGGGACGTGACGCTGACGGTGTTCCAAAGTTTGCCGGTGGACGGCATTGTGTTTGTGACTAGCCCGCAGGAGCTGGTGGGTATGATTGTGGAAAAGGCGGTCAAAATGGCCCGCATGATGAATTTGCCGTTGGCGGCGCTGGTGGAAAATATGAGCTACTTTGTCTGCCCGGACTGTGGCAAAGAGCACGAAATTTTTGGCAAGAGCCGCGTAGCGGACACGGCCCAAGCTTTTAGCATACCCGCCACCGCGCGCCTGCCTTTAAGCTCTGATATCGCCGCCGCGGCGGACCGGGGCGGTGTGGAAGGGCTGAGCCTGCCGCAGCTGGGCAGCGTGCTGGACGTACTAGAAAAATTAAAAAAATAAAAGGAGCCGGCGCGCTTAGTAAGTGTGCCGGCTTTTTGTTCTAACAGGGACCAAGCCAAAAAGGCCTATCCCTTTTAGCTTCATTAAATGTTACAATGAGGATAAGGAGTTTTACCGTATGTCCGATTTAACCTTAAGCAAACGCGCACAGACCATTGGGGATTCTCCAACCCTAAAGATTAACGCATTGGCGCGCGCGCTGAAAAAAGAAGGAAAACCGATTATCCATCTGGGCGGGGGGGAGCCGGTGTTTCCCGCACCGCAAGCGGCGGTAGAGGCTATTGTAGAAAAAGCCAAAAGCCGCAAAATTAAATATTCTCCTTCCACCGGTACGCCGGAACTAAAAGAAGCCGTAGCCCAGTACACACTGGCAAACTATGGGCAAAAAGTCGGGCCGGAAAACATTATCGTGTCTGCCGGGGCCAAACAAGCGCTGTTTAACTTTTTGTTGGCGGCAGTGAACGCAGGCGATGAGGTAGTTTTCCCGGCGCCGTATTGGGTAAGCTATCCGGAAATGGTCAAAATGGCGGGGGGGACGCCAGTTATCGTGCGCCCGGCAAAAGGGCGTTTGCTGGTGAGCTTTGAAGAACTAGCCGCCGCGGTGACGGATAAGACCAAAGCCATTTTGCTTAACAGCCCCAATAACCCCTCCGGACAGGTGTTTGAGGCGGATTTTATTAAACAGGTGGTCCAGCTGGCGGAAAAGAAACAAATCTTTTTGTTGATGGACGATATTTACCATAAACTCGTTTTTGACGGCAAAGTTTGCCCTAACCCGTATGACTACAGCCAGGACGGCCAAAACTTGGTGATCGCAAACGGAGTTTCCAAGTTATACGGCCTGACCGGGCTGCGCATTGGGTGGGCGGTGTCGCAAAACAGGTCCTTAATCAGTGCGATGGGCCGTATGCAAGCCCAAAGTACCTCCTGCAACAGTGATCTCTCTGAGGCTGCGGCTGCGGCCGCGCTTACGGGTGACCAACGCTGTATTGAGGACCTGCGTTCTTTACTACAACATAATAGAGATGTCCTGATGGCGGAGCTGGAGCAAATTCCGCACATCCGCGTGCAAAAGCCGCAGGGGACTTTCTATTCGTTCGCCGATTTTAGCTACTATAATCCCGATTCCCAGGCGCTGGCTCAGTACCTGCTGGAAGAGGCTTTAGTGGCTGTGGTGCCCGGCCAAGCCTTCGGAGTGGACGGTCATTTGCGCATTAGTTTTTGCGCCTCTGAGGACAGCATTGTCCAAGGGGTCCGCAGGATAAAACGGGCGCTGGAAAATCTCCCTATAAAGGAAGGATAGGAACATTATGAATACAAAACACGCAAACCCGGATTTTTTTAAACCGGACTATGGCTTGGAGCATTCCGGCCTAAAAACCACCAAGACCGTGCACTGGAACTATTCCACCCCGGCCTTGTATGAAGAAGCTGTGAAACGCGAAGAAGGCGACATTGTCTACGGTGGCCCGCTGTGCGTCAGCACCGGCAAACATACCGGCCGCAGCCCCAATGACCGCTTCTTTGTTAAGACCAAAGACGTGGAGGGTAAACTTTGGTTCAGCAAAGGCAACGTCGGCATTGAGCCGAAATACTGGGACATTTTGTTTGCCAAAGCCCAGAAATATGTGGAAGACAAAGAACTCTTCGCCCGCGACGCTTATGTAGGCTCCAGCGAGGCTTCCCGCCTCAAAGTGCGCGCCATTACCGAATGCGCCTGGACGAACCTGTTTGTCAAAAACATGTTCATTGAGCCTAAAAAAGAAGAGCTCAAAGGGTTTGTGCCTGAATTTACGCTGATCTGCCTGCCGCGCATGAAAGCCGACCCGGCTACCGACGGCACCAACTCCGAAACCGCCATTTTGATTAACTTTGAAAAGAAAATGGTGTTGGTCATCGGTTCTGAATACGGCGGCGAAAACAAGAAAGCCTTGTTTACCGTCATGAACTATCTCTTGCCGCAGAAAGGCATTATGACCATGCACTGCTCTGCCAACGTGGGCCCCAAAGGCGACAGCGCCATTTTCTTCGGTTTGTCCGGCACGGGCAAAACCACGCTGTCTGCTGACGTATCCCGCGGCCTTATCGGCGACGATGAACACGGCTGGGACGAAAGCGGTATCTTCAACTTTGAAGGTGGCTGCTACGCTAAAGTAATCAAACTTAACCCCGAAGCTGAACCGCAAATTTATTCCACCACCCGCCGCTTTGGCACCGTGTTGGAAAACGTGGTCTTTGACCCCGAAACCGGCAAGCTGGACTTGGACGACGGTTCTTTAACCGAAAACACCCGCGCCTGCTACCCGCTTAACTTCATCAGCAACGCAGTGGAAAGCGAACGCGCCGACCACCCGAAAAACATCATTTTCCTGACCTGCGATGCTTTCGGTGTGATGCCCCCGATTTCCAAACTCAGCCCGGACCAGGCTCTGTACCACTTCATCAGCGGCTACACCGCCAAAGTGGCCGGTACGGAAAAAGGCGTAAAAGAACCGCAGAGCACGTTCAGCACCTGCTTCGGCGGTCCGTTTATGCCCCTGCACCCGGACGTGTATGCCCAGCTGCTCAAAAAGAAAATTAAAGAACACAACGTGGACTGCTGGTTGGTCAACACCGGCTGGATCGGCGGCCCGTATGGCGTGGGCAACCGCATCAGCATCAAATACACCCGCACGCTCTTGAATGCGGCTTTGGACGGCAAATTGGCCAAAGTGCACTTTACCACCGACCCGGTGTTCGGCTTCCAGATTCCGACCGAATGCGAAGGCGTTCCCTCTGAAATCTTGAACCCGATGAACCTGTGGCAGGATAAAGAAGCGTACATGAAAAAGTACGAAGAGCTGGCCAAAGCGTTTGTGGAAAACTTCAAAAAATACGCCGACGGCGTATCCCAGGAAGTACTTTCCGCCGCGCCGAAAGTGAAAGACGCCTGCTGCTGCGGCAAATAAGCAGTTTTGACGGCAAATTGTAAGGGGTGTAAAAATCCCTTACAATTTGCTTTGTAATTTACTAGAATAAAA
The DNA here is from genome assembly GCA_944326725.1 of uncultured Elusimicrobiales bacterium. GTDB lineage: Bacteria > Elusimicrobiota > Elusimicrobia > Elusimicrobiales > Elusimicrobiaceae > Avelusimicrobium. Next base: position 3,764 of record CALVFA010000060.1, read on the forward strand.
CAAATACCCTTTTGGGGTATCTGACTACCCAAGACACAGGAGATTTAACTATGGCAAAAGCTAACGCTAAATTTATGGCCCCTTTAACCCCCAGCGCCGCCTTGGCCGCTGTGGTGGGCAGCAATCCGCTTCCGAGAACCGAAATCGTCAAAAAGATGTGGGATTATATTAAGAAGAACGGTTTGCAGGACAGCGCCAACAAACGCATGATCAACTCTGATGACAAATTGGCCGCTATTTTTGAAGGCAAAAAACAAATCAGCATGTTTGACATGAGCAAATATATTTCCAAGAACGTGAAATAATTTGTCTTTTCCAAAAACCCGCCCTTTGTAAAGGGCGGGTTTTTATTGGTCTTAAAGACCTAACCCGCGCTTAGGTATAGGAAAACTGCAAATGGCCCAAGGCGTTAAGCTGTGGGCTGTTTTTTTATGTTTATTGTATGGGCAGAAGTATTGTGCGGAAAGATGAAACCCTTAAATTGTATAAAGGGACCATTAGACCTATATGGCATATAGGTCTAATGGGTATTGTGAAGATGAGTGGCTTTTTTTCATAATACAAGAAAGAGGTGCTAGCTTTATGAAATATTTTCTGTGTTGTGTTATGTCTGTGTTGTTAGTAGCTATGTCTGCTGGTGGTGCTCTAGCAAATGTTGTTGATGATCCTGAAATAGAGGATGCGCGTAAAGTTTTGGAAGACAATGAAGAAGTAGCCCGCAAACATCCCCAACTGCTTGGCTGGCTTTTGGCGGGAGGGGGTGCGGCACTCTTGGGGCGTAATGTGTATTTATCTGCTAAAGTAAGCAAAATAAGCCAAAATCTGAAGCGTTCCAAAGGGGAAGTAAATGTGCTGGCTACCAAAATGGCAGATGAGCATTTTCAGCTTAAGCCGATATATGACAAGTCACCGGAATATATTGCCTCTTTTAATGCCGAGTTAAAACGTATTGCGGATAATTATGTATATTCTGTACCCCGTTATGTGCAGAGCAAACATCCTGGATTGTGGAAAGTTCAAATTCCTGGAAAGGAAATGGAAAGCCTGAAAACGGCACAAAGTCTGATGGATCATGTTTTTTCTAATATGGAAGTAACCTACCAAACAGTACTGTTGCGTTATGAAACTCCAAAAGCTTATTTTAAACGTGTGGTAGAGCCTCATGTGGACCAAACCATCCGCTATGCATTGGCACGTCAATATGAATATTCCAAATCTCTGTCCATTTCAAAACAAAAAATGGGAGAAATGGTAGGTTTGGTTGGACGTAAAGAAATAAAAAACATGTTTGGCACGGGAGCCGCTGTAAAAGCTATGAAGGGAGCGGCAGTTCCTTTGGGCGTGATGGCCTTGGTTGCTGTGGCCCCAACCTCAGCCCAAGCCCAGTCTGCTGCCATGGAAAATCGTTTAAAAGAAAATCCGGCTTTGTTCTTTAGACTGAGCCAAGACGAATGGCAAATAGTGGCACAGAACCCTCTGTTGCGTTCAAATTGTATAGACCTAGCTCGCTCTTTAAAAGCTTTCTCTGCTTTGGACATACCGCAGCAAGAAAATATTTTGCGCCTGCTTGCAGAAAAGGAGAATACTATTATAGGCTTACACAAGGCACGGCTAGTACATGAATTAAGGCGTTTACAAGCCCGGTAATTTATTTTAAACCCGTCTAAAAAGCGGGTTTTTTATTGTTCAATTCATTAGGTAGAAGATGGTGTAGAAATTGTTTTTGGATAAATTCACGGTTGGTTTATTAATTTTGTTGGTTTTTTTCGTGTTTTTTATTATATTATTAATATATGGATTTCAACGTGAATAATAAGAATCAGTAAAAGTTTTGCTCTAGGAGAATATATATGAAGAAATCTACTAAAAAAGCTTTTACGCTGACAGAGTTATTGGTAGTGGTCATCGTGTTAGGGGTATTGGCAGCGGTGGCTGTGCCTAAATTCTCTCGCGTATTGGAAACACGTAAGACCACGGAAGCGGAAGATATGTTCGCTGCTGTGCGTACAGAACAAGAACATCGTTGCAACTTTGGCAAGACTTATCAAACCGATAAAAGCAAGTTGCAAATGTTGGCCGGTGCTGCAAGTTCTAATTATACGTACAATTTAACAGGACAAGGCATGACGGCCAATTCTGACAGAGGCTATACATTGAAAATGTTATCTTACAAAGAAGGCCTTATTTGCTGTGAAGGGGAGTATTGCGACAAATTAAATAAGACATATCCCAAATGCCAAGATGTATCTATGCCGGTAGATGAATGTGCCGGAGAAGTGCAAGAGCAAGGTCCCTGCGATATAGATCCTTCTTCCTGTAGCTGTAATCCCAATCAGGAAAAATGCTGCACTTCTGATGAAAAGTGGGACGGCAGTCAATGCGTGACTAAAACTTTTTGTGATTTAAATCCGGATGATTGTGAATGCAACGCCAATCAAGAAAAATGCTGCACGGAAGAACAGAAATGGGACGGCAGCCAGTGTGTGGCTAAAACATTCTGCGAGCTTAATCCGGATGACTGTACCTGCAATCCCAATCAAGCAAAATGTTGTGATTCCGGCGAGGTGTGGAATAGTGTGACTGGGCG
>CALVFA010000061.1 GCA_944326725.1 uncultured Elusimicrobiales bacterium
GGGTACAACCGACGGGCTCACTGTTTTTGTCTCACCCCGTTTTTGGGGCACCAGGGCGAGAGCGGACAGTGGCTGCAAAAAGGCTTGCGCGCCGGGCAAATACTGCGCCCGTGCAAAATAAGCGCAATGCCTATCCATTGCCAGCGCTCACGCGGGATTAGCTTCATCAGGTCTTGCTCTATTTTGACCGGGTCAGTTTGTTTGGTAAACCCCAGCCGGAAAGAGAGGCGCTTGACGTGCGTGTCTACTACAATGCCTTCCGGCGTGCCAAAAAAGTCCCCCAGCAGCACATTGGCCGTTTTGCGCGCCACACCGCGCAAGGTCAAAAGCTCGTTCATGCTTTGGGGCACCTGTCCGCCGTAGACCTCACAAATGCGCTTGGAGCTCTCTATTAAAGAGAGCGCCTTGCTGTGGTAGAACCCGGCGGAGTGAATAATTTGCTCCACCTCTTTGATATCCGCCGCTGCCAGCGCCTGCGGCGTAGGATATTTTTTAAATAAATGCGGGGTAATATGATTCACGCGCTCATCGGTGCATTGGGCAGATAAAATGACCGCCATCAGCAACTCCCAGGCGTTTTTATGCTTTAAAGGAATAATGACCCGGGGGTATAATTTTTTCAGCTCCGCCAATACGGCGGGCAAGTCCGCCTTTTTAATCAGCATATTTTTTTCCTTTTTTAGCGTATCCGCGCCCTAAGCGCGAGTATACAAAAGCCCCTGCCAAAAACAGCAAATTAATCAAAATAATCGTCGCGCCGGAGGGAATGTTAAACACAAAAGACAAATACACCCCGCTCCACACGCTGAGCAAAGCCAGCACACAGCTCAGCCACAGCACCTGCTTAAATGTGCGCGAAATCAGCAGCGCAGACACCGGCGGCAAAATAATCAGCGCGGAGATTAAAAATATCCCCACCACCTTAAACGCCAGCACCACCGCCACCGAAGTAAACACAATCAACGCCGCATTTAAGCGCTGTACTTTTATTCCGCGCGTATGAGCAAAAGCCTCATCAAAACTGGCGGCTACCAAATCCCGGTAAAAAAACAGCAAAAACAGCAGCAACGCACACAACAGTGCCGCACATAAAAACACTTCCGTTTTATCCACCGTCAAAATACTGCCAAACAAAAAACCGAATAAATCGGCATTAAATCCGCCCGCCAGCGCCGTAATCAAAATACCTAGCGCCAACCCCGCCGCGCTAACAATGCCGATGGCGGCGTCGCCATAGATTTTGACTTTCTCCATGATTTTCAGCACCCCCAGCGAGGCCGCCAGCACCACCGGAATAGACATATACACCGGGCTGGTCTGCGTGAGCAGCCCCAGCGCCACCCCCGTCAGGCACACGTGGCTAAGGCCGTCCCCAATTAAAGAGAGGCGCTTGAGCACCAAAAATACACCCAGCAGCGCACACACCACCGCCACCAAAGACCCTGCCAGCAGGCCGCGCTGTACAAAGCCGTAGCTTAAAAATTCGCTCATCATTTTTGGCCTCCGTCTGTCGTTTGGACGGGAGTGCTGTTTTCTGCGTCCGGCTGCGGCGCGGGGGCGGTACGGCTTTCGTCCTTAACTGGAGCAGGCGCGTTGTGTTCTTCGTCCTTAACTGGAGCGTACGCGCTATGTTCCCCGTCCTTAGCCAAAGCGGGCGTGTTGTGTTCTTCGTCCTTAGCCGAAGCGGGCACATCTGCCCCCGCGGCAGAAAAACCCGCTCCGGTATTTCCGGTTATTTTTTCGGCGGTCTTATCATCACTTCCCTTATGTGCTGCTTCTGCGCCGTGGGCGGCATAGTGGCCCACACCGCCGTGCACGTCATCACAATGACACCCCAGCGGACAATGCCCGTTGTTATGCAGGTGGTCAATCGTATGCTGGGCAAAGGGGCCCAGTTTTTCCGCCACTTTTTTAGATTGGCAGAACGCCTGTTTATCGCCAAAAAACACCAGCTCTTTGTCTATATACATAAATTTGGAAATGTATTTGCCCACTTCGCCGGTGTCGTGAGTAATAAGCAGAATGGTGACGCCGTGCTTTTGGTTCAGCTCGCCCAGCAGGTCAAAAAACATCTCCCGGCTGGCGGCGTCCATCGCGGCGGACGGCTCGTCTAAAATCAGCAGCCGGGGCTTACTTACCAAAGCACGCGCCAAGAGGACGCGTTGCTGCTGCCCCACAGATAAATCCGAAAAAATCCGCTTAGCCAAATTGCGCGTGCGGGTCTGCGTCAGGGCGCGGTAGACTTCTTTTAAATTGGCTAAGGTAGGCTCTTTGTGGGCATTGTCATAGCAAAGGCCCATCAGCACCACCTCTTCTACCGAAACGGGAAAGCGCGTCTGAGAAACGGGGCTTTTCTGCGCCAAATAACCGATTTTCTGCCACTCTTTAAAATCAGCCAGCGGCACGCCGAAAAGCTTTATTTTCCCCGCTCCTTTCTCCAGCCCCAGCACTAGCTTGAGCAGCGTGGTTTTGCCGCCGCCGTTGGGGCCGATAAGCCCCACATAGTCGCCTTCTTCAATACAAAAAGAAACATCTTCCAGCACCAGCGTGCGGGTGTATTTAAAAGAAAGATGCTCTGCCTCTATTGCACCCGGCATTTAAGCCCCTCCTTAAGATTATGCAGGTTGCGGCGCATATAGTCGCCATAGCTCACGCCGGAGTCAAAATCCGTCTTGCTCACTTCTTCCACCGTATACAGCGGCAGTACCCGCACATTGGTCTCCCGCGCTACGGTGTCTGCCAAATCAGAGGCTATCATCTCTTCCGTAAATACAGCCTGCACTTTGTTTTTGCGGATAAAACGCACCAACTCCGCCAATTTCTGCACCGAATGTTCCCCCTGGTGGGAAGTGCCGCTCAGCGCGCGGAACTCCAGCCCGTAGGCATTGGCCAAATTGCCAAAGGCCAGGTGCCCCACATGCACCACGGCGCGGCTTCGGCATTCCGCCAAATCCCGCCCGAAAGACTCGTGCAGGGCTTTGATTTCCGCTTCAAACTGTTTATAGCGCTCTTTATAATAGGCTTTGCCGGCGGGGTCTGTTTTAATGAGGGCTTTTTCTATGCGCTGCGCCATTTCCAAGGCGCCGTACGGAGTCATCCAAATATGCGGGTCTTGGTCTTTATGAGAGGGACCTGCCTCCAGCGCATTCACGTCGGAAATTCCGCGCAAAATATCCGGCACCCACGGCTCCACCCGCGGGGAAACATACACAAATAAATCAGACGCACTCACCGCAATAATGGTCCCCGGCGTAGGCTCAAAGCTGTGCGGTTCTGTACCCGGCGGCACCAGCATACGCACCTGCACCCGCTCCCCTCCGATTTGCTTAAGCAGGGTATAAGCCACATAGCCAGACGCCGTCACCTGCAATTTCTCCGCCGGAGCCGGCGGCAATGAAGGGGCCGAAGCGGCCTTATCCCCCCGCCACCACCACAAACCAAACGCGGCTAAAATTAAAAGAAGTACAATAGCTGTTATTTTTTTCTGCATACATTCCCCCGCGGCCTATATTGTAAGTATTCTAGCATTTTACTAGGGCGTAAAAATCCCGCGGCTTCATAAAAGCCGCGGGA
>CALVFA010000062.1 GCA_944326725.1 uncultured Elusimicrobiales bacterium
GCTTCCAGACGGGACAGTCCGTCACGCGGCGTATTGGCGTGAATAGTGGTCAAGGACCCTTCGTGACCGGTGTTCATGGCCTGCAACATGTCCAATGCTTCGCCGCCGCGGCACTCACCGACTACAATGCGGTCCGGACGCATACGCAAGCAGTTTTTAACCAAATCCTGAATAGTAATCTGGCCTTTGCCTTCCACGTTGGGCGGGCGGCTTTCCAAAGATACCCAGTGCGGCTGCTGCAAACGAAGCTCCGCCGTATCTTCCACAGTAATAATACGTTCATCATCAGCGATATAGCCGGATAATGCGTTTAAAAAGGTAGTTTTACCGGTACCGGTACCGCCGCAAACAATAATGTTTTTGCGGATACGCACACATTTCTCCAAAAATTCCATACACTCCGGAGTAATTGTGCCAAAACGATAATAATCCGCCGGACCAAAGGGTTTCTGCGAGAAACGGCGAATGGTCAGCGTCGGCCCGGATACGGCCAGCGGCGCAATAATGGCGTTGACGCGGGAGCCGTCTTTTAAACGGGCGTCCACCAGCGGCACAGATTCGTCAATACGGCGCCCCAGCGGAGACACAATACGTTTAATAACCTGCACCACCTGGTCATTATTTCTAAATTTATATTTGGTTAAGGTCAATTTACCTTTTTGTTCAATAAAAATTTTATCAAAGGCATTGACCATGATTTCGGTTACGCTGGGGTCGCGCATCAAGGTTTCCAAAGGCCCCAAACCTAAAATTTCGTCTAACAACTCCGAAGCAAAACGGGTGCGCTGATCACGGGAAAACTGCAAGTTCGGCTGTTTCTGTAAAATATCGTCTACAATGGCCGCCACGCGTTTGCGGGTTTGCGCACTGGCAGAACTTTCGTCACTAATGACAATACGCTCAATTTCCAACGTGCGCACCACATCTTTATGAATACGCTGTTTCAAATCGTCCCAGAAAGACAATTTCGTTTTGCCGGCCTCTCCTTCTTCTTCCACCGCCACATGGCTTTCCACATGTCCGCCGCCGGCATTACCAACGATAGGGTTCCATATTTCTTTGGCAGCCTGGGTAAATTCATCATCTGATACAGAGGCGGTCCAGTCCTTCGGTGCCGGGGTCAAATCCCGTATCTTAGCCAGCACCAAACGCAACCCTTTAATCCACTCAGATTGAGGATTGGAAATAATCTCTACCTCTTTGCGGTTAGAGGCAGCCATTATACCTTCATCCCACGGCAAGAAGACATCAATATCGCGCCCTAAGGAATTATAAAAGCGCTCTACCTCTTCGTAAGGAATAGAGCCGGGCATATCATATTGATTGCAAATGACACTCACACGCTCCATCGGGTAGCGTTGCTCTTTATAATCATTAAAAAGCTGCACCGTAGAGTTTAAATGAGTGCGGGTGGCATTAGACACCCAAAAAATTTTATCCGCAATATCAAACGAAAACGCCTGCATTGGGAAAGAAGAATCTACATCCAAGAAAATATCAAATGTTTGGGAAAGACGTGACAGAATAGGGATCAAAACCTTGGGGCTGATAGAAGCCACTTGCGCCCGGGTATTTCCAAGCGGCAACACGCCCACCCCCCATTGGGACATGGACACTTTCCCGCGCAGAAGCCCCCCCACTACGGCAATATTGGCATTGCCTAAGGTGCGCAAAATATCCGCTACGCTGACCGGCTTTTTAATATCTAAATAAAAACTGTGTTCCTGACGCGCAAGCGGATCCAGCGGTACAATGAGTACCGGCCGTTTCTGTATTCCCGCCCAACCTAAGGCCAAATTGAGCGTCAGGGTTGTTTTACCCGCGCCTTCTTTTGGACTGTTTAAGGCGATAATTTTGGCTTCGCTTTTTTGCGGTTCCATTTCTGCCATAAGTAATTATTCCACCACTTCCACCGTAATAAACAAGAAGAGCGAGCGTTGCTCTTCGCTTATGTCTTTATATTTGAATAAAAGTCCAATCAGCGGAATACGCCCCAAGAAAGGCACCCGTGTTTCACTGACGTTGCGGGAGCTGCTCTTTAACCCCCCAATAACCAACGTTTCCCCACTGTTGAGTTCCACATGCGTTTCCACGTCGCGGTTTGTGAATGAAGGAGCCGTAGACGTACCAACAGACACCGTGCGGGAATAGTCCACCGAGGATACCGACAGTTGCACCTGCAAGTCAATAATATTGCCTCTTTCCGGAATAATGGTGGGCAACACGTTAAGCAAAATACCATATTCTTCCAACTGGGAACCCACCCCTTGGTTGTTTACCACCGGTATAGGCACTTTACCGCCGACGGTAATTTTGGCGCTGTTACCGGAGCTGGTTACAATCTTTGGGTTAGAAAGCACTTGGGCGCGGCCTTCCGTTTCAGATAAGCGCAAACGGGTAATAACCGCCGTTTTGCGTTCAAATTCCCCCAAAGACAGAATACCGGGGATATTGGCTTCTTCAAAGTCAAAGATTTGGTTCCATTCAAACCCTTTGGCAGAGTTCATGGAGCCGCTGATTTCCACCACATCAGCGCTGACTGCCACCAAACGCGTTTTCTTAGCAAAAGCGGCTGGAGCAGCCAAAGCCAATATTAAGACAAACAGTGTGATTTTAGAAGTAAATTTCATAAGTTTTATCATTCCTGTTTATTGAAATAATTTATCAAAAGTGGCAATTTCCATTACGTAGTTGGCCACATCGCCCTGAGAACGCAAGATCACGGAGATTTCACTTCCGTCTTGGTTCTGCGCCAACGCTAAATACTGTGCATCACGCGGAGAAAGCGCCAAACTCAAAGCACCCGTATCCGTATAAGCGTTTGCGTCGTCTTCTTCATTGCGCATAGCCGCAGCCGTTTTAGCGTCCATTCCCTGCCCCAAATCGGAACCGACGCCCAAAACCTTTATATTCTGCAACAATGTAATAGTTACTTTTTGACGGGAACCATTTTTCATAATAGCTTCAAAAGTAACCAAGATGTCAATATTGTCGTCCGGTTTAATCATGCTGGCCACATTGGTCGGCACAGTAATAATATAACCTCTCATCTGCACCGGGATTTTGCTGGAGAGGCCCGCCTCGGGAGAAAGCGAGGTGACGGCATATTTGGAAATTTGGTTCCCTTTGGGAATCTGTATACGGGCGATGGCATTTTCCACTTTAGCCAAATCAGCATCCGTAGTCCATGTAAACGCATCCTTCTGCACATAAGCAGCAGGAATCTGTACACGTTTTAAATAATCGCGTTTAATGACTTCGCGCTCTTTAATGTCGCGGATAGGTACCAGCACTGTTTTTATGCTTTTAGAAGCATTCAGCTTTTTCTGTGCGCTGTTCACAATCATGGCATATACCAGTGCGGCCAAAACAGCCAACACCAACGGAAGCATTATTCCTTTTTTCATCGTTTCTCCTTAATTTTTACATCCCGGTAAATTAAAAACAAAAATCGTTATCTTTTTATCTCGTATCCGAGCTGGCATACGTCTTTTCAACAGGCATTCTTGTCGTTGCCTTTATACGCCGTATACCGTTGCGTTTAGGCTCATCTGCCAACAGCCAGCTCGTCCCCGGAAACGCCAATCTAACAGGGTACGTAACCGTCACTATTACATCTTCATGGCGGTGGCGCTGGTACATCGGGTCCGTCCCCGTTGTCTGCACCTTGACGCCCACGCTAATAAACTGCGCATTGGAGCCAAACACTTTCTGTTTGGCAATGTTTATTTTCTGTCTCATTCTTCCCGCATTGGCTTTGCCGCTGGGCTTATTGACCCCGACGAGCGCCCCGATGCGGGCAAATTCATAGGAAGCGTGATTGGCAATAATCGTGTGATAGGCAATGTTTCCAAATTCTAAAATGAAGAATATCATCAACATTAGCACCGGCAGAATAAGCATCAATTCTACCGTTACCTGCCCAGCACGCTCCCTACGAAATAATTTCATAAGTATTAGGCTATGTCTTTGTCTTATTCGTCAATTCTGCCCATAATGCTGGCTTTCACTTTTTCAAATACTTCCGGCATCATTTTTCTTACTAAGCTACCCACTAACATAGCAACGCCTACCACAACGACCAGCATGATCACGTATTCCACCGTGTTCTGGCCTTCCTGTTTTTTCACACAATTAAACGCAGCCTGTTTCATAGCGTTTAATTTGTTTTGCATGGCGATAATAAACTTCATAGACTCCTCCTGATTTTATTAAAACTAATTACTGACTTCATACGTCGTTAAAATGAGTTTGGCCCCCTGGTCAAACTGTTGCGGCACCAGGTTTGAGTATAAAGCATAAAAGGCCACAAACGCCCCAAACAAAAAACCAGCGGTCAACACATACTCTACGGCAGTTTGCCCTTGGCGTCCACGCAGGCATTTAACAGCTGTTTTCCCAATCTGCTTCATACGGCCCTCCGGGGCGGGCTAAGCCCGGCCCGTTTCAGTTAAAACTGAATACCTACGGCAATCTGCTGTGAAGTACCCAGCGCTCCAAACGGTGTGACCGCATAATCTATGCTGGCCCCGTAACCAAAGAGTTCAGAGCTGTAAATACCAAAACCAAATGAAAGCTTAGACGTAGAATCCAACCCCAGGCTCTTTAAGTTTTCATTGTCGCTGTAACCGGTGCTTTCGCGGTCATAATACCCGATGCGCAAGTCAAAACGGGCCACCTGCAACAAGTCTTCCGGAATGTGAATTTCCAAGCCCACACCATAGCGGCCTTCATCGTCCACATATTTCATGTATTCGCCGGACAAGGTCCAATATTTGGTATTAATATCGGCCCCCAAACGCCAGCCGCGGGGCATTTCATCTTTGTCGCCAATGTTCACAATGGCACCGCCCAACCCCAGCCACTGCCACGGGCGGGCTTTGGCACCCACGTCAAAACCTACGTTGGTGTAGCGGTAGGTATCCAATTTTTCATTGATATACTTAGCCGTAGCGCCAATCTGCAGGCCCTGGTTAAAGAAACCGCGCGCCAAAGAGAGACTGCCCACAAAGTTCTGCACCGGGGTGGTAATGGTCGGCTGCAGCTCACCATTTACATCGCGGAAATCAAAGCCGTCCATATCCATATAGTTAAGCGTCACACCGATAATGGTTTTCCCCATTGGGTGTAAATACGCCAACGTGCGTGAAGCATAGCCTTGCAGGTAATCCTGATACGAAAATTGGATTTCCTTTGTGGTGGCAGAGGCCGCACCGGCCGGGTTCCAGAACAATGCTTCAGGCCCTTCTGCAATGGATACATACGCATTGCCCAAGGCCTGGGCCCGCGGGGAGCCGGCGTCAATTTTTAAGAACGCGCTCGCGCTGGTACCAGCGTCGGCGTCAATAGCATGGGCTGACGGCGCCGCCAACAATAAAGTTAAACAAGCAAACAGAATGGTATTTTGTATCTTCATAAATTCCTAATTACCTGGGTATTAAGATTTTAACTACTTTTTGGCAATGCTGTCTGCCGTTTTGGGCCCGGAAGTCCACCAGGCCGAAATATACGCCGCGGGCTACTTTCTTGCCATGCTGGTTAGTGCGATCCCAGAAGCAGCGCAGGGCCGCATTACGTATAGTGGGCATATTGCCGTCATAAGCGGTATTGCTGACGGTATTGTCCGGACTCAGGTCAATAGAGCCGCCCATCACTACGCTCATATTATTGGCGTCCACACAGGTGTAGCCGCTTTCGCGCACCAAGTCGCCCGCCAAGTTATAAAGCTTGAAGGACATTTTGCCCGGCACAGGCAGTTTAGTGATTTCCATCGTGCCCGTAGGTGTCTTGAACGGGTTGGGATAGAAGAACACCGTCTTCTCCCAATCTTCGCAGACAAATTCTCCGTCACCGATAGCCACCGTGGCGCGGTGCAGGTTGACATACTGGTTGGTATCGGCCACTTTTTCAATGCTCCACTGGGCAGGATCCGTGCTCTGGTCATCCGAGTTCAGGATTTCACCCGTAATAGAGTCAATGTCCGCTGACTGCAAGGCCGTCACGAAGCGGAACGGATAGGTCCCGTCCGGCACATCCTGCTGGGCATAGTCGGTACCGTCCCAGATTTCTTCTATCAGCGTCGTAGCGGGGCGGATACCTACAATCGCCCGTACCAGCACATCGCGGATATCGGTCACTTCTTTGCCGGTGGCCGGATCGCGCAGGGTACCTTTTTGGTAATCATAAATCGTGGTACCCGGTTTAAAGATTTGTATGGCCACTTTCATCGGTACGGAAATCTGGTACGAGATACTCATATTCGTACCGCGCTTGTTAAGCGCATACGCTTCCGATTCCGGCAAGTCAAATACTTTAAGCAAGTCTACATTCTGCGTCAGCTGTTTGACCGTAGGTTCATACAATCCCTCATCGGGGTAATTCTTAGCGGTCAAGCGGATTTCATAGTTTCCGTTGCGCACATAGAAGCCGTTGTTGTCGGTGCCGTCCCAATAAATCTTGCGGATCACATTGGGGTCAAAGTTCGGCGTATTGACAATAGTCATCGTGCTTAAGTATTTGCACACGTCCCCGGCGCGGGCCATTTGTACGTTGGGATCGCCCGGCACTACCGGTGTATCCGTTGCCGTGCACAGGCCGTCTTCCAGCGCCACGATGGCTACTTCCACCGTAGCGGCGCGGGAGATGGCAAAGTTAATCTCATACGGCGGTACGAACACCGGGCCGGACGAAGTGTTAAACAACTGCGGCGCATTGGGATACACCGCCACGGAGCCGTCTAAGAAATACACCGGGCCGCGCGTAATGTTGACGCGGTAGGTGGTCTTGTCCGTAGCGTACAAGCCGGTCTGCTGCGTTACTTCGTCTGCGGTGCGTACCGGCTGGGCCGTAGTGGAGTTGTAATAGAGGTTCACCGGCTCTTCCGTCTTAGCAGCCAAATAGAACGGATAGGTGCCGTCCGGTATCATTTCATACGGGCAGGCTTTCAAGTCCGTCTGGTTGGCGCAAGCGGCCACCGCTTCCGGCGTGTTTTTGCCTCCGTTGAGCGTAGAGACCGGGGTCGGGTTATAGAAATACTGCGCGTCCCACTCCTCTGTCTGAGTCACGCCGTCTCCGGCTTTAAGCGCGGAGCGGTTAAAAGTTTTGACCGGCTGCAGGCGCACGTCTAAGGTCTGCGCGGCGCCTTCGGCATAATTGTATTTCGCCGCTTCCGGGTTGGCCGGATAGTTGGTAAACGTGGTGTCATTGACATAAATACACTGCGGATTGGTAGTCGGATCGATGTATCCTGTTATCGGAT